>VGLH01000098.1 GCA_016866785.1 Candidatus Poribacteria bacterium | reverse complement strand
TACTTTCCTTGTTCCTGAAGACAGGATTCGCTCCCCCTCTTAAACCGGCTATGGAGGAGTCCAGAAAACGAATCCATCGCGATGCCCATCCCTCGAATGAAGGTCGGGTCGAAATGGATGCAGTTACGAAAGCGCTTCGCCAGTTCAGCGACGCGGTAGCAACCGTGAGAACAGGCGACCTCTTACTGGGAAACGAACGTCACGGGAGCGCAGCGCACACTCTTTCCGAGGCACTCGCTGCCGCGCGTGATGTGGTGCGACAGCAACTACCCCGATGGCGGACGTGCTGGCAAAGATAGATGACATAGCAGAGCCACTTCTGATCGCTGGAGACCGATTGAACACTCTCGAAGGACACAAAGCCATCGCGGCGCTCGCTGAGCAGTATTGCCAATGGGGGCGGTACGCCGAAGCGGCGATCACGCTCCGCGAGGGTTGGGTCACACGAAGTGCGCCGGATACTGCGGCGTGTCCTGGTCGAAGTCCATTCGACGACGATCTTCGCCGGCAGGTGGACAAAGAGTGGAGTCAGAATCAGTCCGGTGTTGAGGCGAAAATCGCCTCCTTGCGCAACGATATTGAGCATGGCGGGTATAAACGAAAGCCGTACGCCCCGGCCGACTTGATGGACGGCCTAGAGAAACGAATCAAGGAATTTAGGGATGCCTCAAGAACGAAATGACGACTTCATGCGATGCGGACTCAATCAACTCCTCTCGCTTGCGCGGCGACCTCGGATTCGAGACGCCGATTCCCTGGTCGGCGGCGGGAGTCATCCTACGCAGCGCGTGGTGCCATCGCGTCAAGTCCTACCACTAGTTGCGATCGTACCTGTTCGTCGGAGATCGGCACCGAACACGAAAACGCCCGACGGTTTCTCGGTCTTCCGTCGGGCGTCGTGTGTCGCGCGTTCATCCGGAACGCGCCGTCAAACGAACACGCGAACGCGTCCCGAAACGTAACCGTCGTAAACCGACTTGCCTCTGACGTAGATCACGGCATCGCCGGGCGTGACATCGCGTAATTCCGCGATGCCGTCCGCGTCGGTTCGCGCTTTAAGCCATCCGCGCAACCATCCTGAAAACACGATGGTCACTTCGACGCCTGGGCAATCGTCACCGGTACGCTCGTTGATGACGAGGACGTAGACGTTCGCCATCAATCATACCTCTATCGCAGGCGCGTTCCGGATGGTCAACTGTCGAGCACTTCGACGCGCACGTAAGAAACGGGTGTTCGCGCAAGTTCTTCTTCCGATGGCAGAATGCCTTCCGCGCCTCGCGGTAGGCGCAGTTGCGCGATGATCGCCGTTTCGCCTGGAGTGAGAGCGATCTCGACGCGACGGGCTTCGATACCGAGGTTCAATCGTTTCGACAGGAGTCGAGCGGTGAGTTCGTGACCGATGGCGCTCTCGAATCCGTCGGCAAGATGCGAGCGCGCGTCTTCCTCGGAAATGGGTATGAACCGGATGGTTCCGCGACAATCAGGCAGCATCTGGATCGAGAAGGCGTTCAGGAGCCACATCGTCAGTTCCCTAACAAATCGCGCAGGTCGGCAAAGCGAATCGTGTTTCCGACGTCATCCGAGTTTCGGGACCACGCGACGATGCCCGCGTTTCCCTGCCCGCGACGCGTTGCCATGAGTCGAATCTTGTTCGTCAAGGCGTTCGACCAGAAAGCCGCATACCACGCGGCGATCCGACCGTCGAGGACGACGGGTTGGTCGCCGATGATACCTCTCGATATCATATCTCCAACGAGCCGCGTCAGCGGTTTTAGGAGGCGTTTGTCTACGTCGCCGACACTGAACTTGTGCTGTAATCGCGCGAACGCGACTCCGTTTTCCGATACCGTTTGAGTCCATTTCATCCGACAGACGTCCTTCTCCCACGACGGCAGGCTTCGCCGAACCACGTCCTTCCATTCGCGGGCGTACGCCTTCGTCAACAGGTCTTCGAGCGAACCGACGCTCTCGACCGTGACGCCCGGGAACTCCCGCGCGTGGCGGCAGCCGTCGGGAATCAGGAACCGCGTCGCTTCCGGGTGTTCGACCCGGATCGTCGCTATCTTGTCGTCCACGCCCTCGACGGCGGCGACGGAACCGTCGTCGTTGACAACTCCGGTGCTGGCGACCTCCAGCGGCACGGGAACCTTCGTGATTGCCGAGAACGCCGCCAACGCAAGCGGGAGTCCGAGCGACCCGCCGCTGAAGTCGAAGTCCTCCGGCTGTTTCCATCCCGCGATGTCCTCGACGCGCAGGCGGTATCGTGAGGCGGGGTCCGCGTCGGGGACGAATCCGGCGTAGAACTTGCCGCTGTCCGCGTCGTGCCACGCGGTCGCGTCGTGCCACGCGGTCGCGTCGCGATGGCTGCCGAGCAACCGCACGACCGCCTCGACGGAACGCTTGAAGACGGGCTCGTATTGGTCCCACCCGTGCGGCATCGCGGGCGACTCGCCTCGTACCGTGATTTGGATCCGCCGTGATGTTCCGTTGTTCTCGTCGCGTCCCAGATTGACGGCGAACATCGCCCACGCAGCGCCGGTTTCGGCTCGCGTCGCCGCGTGCGCGGTGTTCGTGACGCCCTCAAGCGGCGTCGGAAGCGTTGCGCCCGGCGGAAGCGCGTCGCTCAGGTTCTCCGGCAACGCCGCTCCGTGGGCTTCGACAAAGGCGAGCAGTTCGCCCCTCCATCGCGTAATGCGTTCTTTTCGCTCCGCGGCGTTCCACTCGTCAACGAGTCTCCGAAAGCAGAACCGCAGGTTTCCGGCTGTCCAGTCCGGTGATTGTTTGACGTTCATAACACCGCTCCTTCCTCCACCGTCTCGATGACGAAGCGGAGTATGAACGACGCCTCGGGAACGGCGACCTCGACGTCGACGATGGAGCCCGTGTCTTCGGGATAGAAGATCGGCAGCAGACCCGTCCACTCGCCGCCGAGACCGAGCGCGTCCAGGTTCGTCGGCATGGGGCGTTCCAACCCGTCGACCTGCACGTTTTTCACCGGGTCGGAGATCGTCCGTCCGTCGGTTGCGATGTTCAGAAAGACGCCGTCGTCTGTCGAGAGGCAGCGGGCGTAGACGCCGGCGTCCGGGTTCTCATAGACCTCGACGCCTTCTTTGTTCCGCATGCGCTCGGCGGCGTCTCGCAGAACCTTGCCGTACTCCGAACCGCTCGCCGCTTGGACGTTCAGCGGCAGGCGAAACGGCGATGCGAGCGCAGCGGTCGCGTCCTCGATTGCTTTCCGGGCGCGATCTTCAATTCCCTTCATCCAGTCCGTCGCGATCTTCCCAATCGCTTCCGAACGCGCGGCGGCGTTCTTCATCGCGATTCGGATGGCTCCGCTCCGGCGGGCGTCTTCCGCCGCGTACCAGTCGGAGAAGGCAGACACGGCGTCCGCCAGCGGGCGGATTCGTCCGAGCTCGCGTTCGCGGAAGGCGATTCGCGGGTCGCCGTCGTAGGACGCGGCGGGCAAGTCCATTCCGTCGAGGAGAGCATTCGCCCACTCGTCCTTCTCGCGGTAGAAAAGCCCTCGCGCGGCGTCGTAGAGAAAGCAGAGGTCGTCGAACGCCTCTTCGTCCAGTTCGCCCGCTTTGCGTTCGAGTTGCGCGGACATGACCCACATCGGCAGTCCAGTTTCCACGATACACGCGCTACCGAGCGGAGAGCCGCACTGGTCCACGCGCAGGTCATACCGCCCCTGCATGTCGACGGCGAACGATACCGGCAACGCATCGTGGAGCGCGGCTTCGGCAGGAACCCAGCCCCCAAGAGTGTCAAATCCGACGTTCGTTCGGACGATCACGACGGCGACCGGTTCGGGAGTTTCGTAGCGTTTCTCGTCCCATGGCGCGACGAAGTAGGTTCGGATGAACCAGATGTCGCCAGGTCGGGGGGATTGTCGGTTCGTATTCATGTCGTACTCCTTGCAACAGACGCGAAGCCCGGACGGCGTATCAATCGTGGGCGTTCATCCCAATCCGTCGAAGCGATCCCTGCGCGTCCTTGACGTATTGCTGGATGCGCGACCTTCGCAACGGCACGTGCGATTCGATCTGAACCAGAGTCAAACCGTCTATGAAGTAGAGCGTTGCGATGGTGCGTTTCGGTTCTCGCATCGCTTCGATGGTCTGTATACCGAAACGAATGAACTCGGCGCGCTCGAGCGAAATCACGACGGAGTCGTCTGGGTCAGCGGGTGGCGGCACGCCGTGTGGTCGTCTGTAACCTTCGACGAGAACCTCGTTCGGAGCGTTGCGCTTTAGTTTGGCGATGGCTTTGACGTTCGACGCGAGTTTCGAACCCGGCTTGAGGGCGTTGAGAATGGCCGCGCGCGATTCGGTTGGATGAACCCATTCCATATAAAACGACTGGGCGACGTCGTCGGCTCCAGAGGCGTCGTCAAAGCCTCGCAGCGCGCGCAGTTTGTAGAGCGCGATCTGGGCGACGACGCGGCGGAGTCGACAGGTCGTCTCTGCAAACGCAGCGCTCGTTTCGTCGTTCTCGCGGTAGAGCTCGTCGAGTTCCCGGAGCAGCGACACGGCATAGGATAATAGACTCATTTTGATTTAGCTCCTGTTGAGAGCACCGTAGAGTAGCTATGCCGACGTGAGCGCCTGTCCGAGATTCGCGAACGACATCACACCGAAGGCGATCCGCTTCGTCTCATCTACAGTAGGCTATCGAGTCGCGTCGGTTTCCGACCGTTTTTATCTACTCCGTCCACAGCGCAACAAACCCGAGCATCAGCGCGAAACGCTCCGCAGCGAGCGGCGAGAATCCGCGGTCGTCGAGCTCCCGCGCGATGCGCTCGAACGCCGCATTGAGACGGCCATAGGCGTCGACCTGTCTTCGGCGAATGCTGCCGCCAGCGCCCATGTCCCGTAACAGAATCGTCGGACGCCGGATGCGGCGGAGCAAGAGGGCGCGCGCAGCGTCTGGCATCGTCGTCAACAAACGACGAATCGCCTCGAGCGCGAGGTTCACGTCGATTGCGAACGAGCCGGGGTCACTCTCGTAGAGGGCGATGGATCGCGTGAGGAAGTCGCGCGCGCTTGTCACGTTCAGTCGCGCGATGTCCGGGTGAAATACGCCGTAGACGACGCTCCAGTAGGCGTCGAAGTCGCCGTCTCGGAAGTAGTTCGAGTGAACAGCAGTCGCGTCTTCGGATGCGACGTTCACCGACGCCAGCGCGTTCCGTAGGAGCTCGTTCGCATTTGGCTCGGGTCGAGTCCGGCGGGTTTCTCGCTCGACTTTGGTTACCTGCTTCTCGGCTTTGAACGCCGCAAGCTCGTCGCGGAATCGAGACAACGGCGCGTCTTTCAGATTCGCGCAATCGCGTAGTCCTCTATCGTCGTAGCGGGCGCTGTTGGGTCGCGACCAGAACGTCTTGATGAACGCCGTGTTTCGGTTGGTCAGCATCCCGCCTCTTGGCGCGCGCCAGACCTCGACGTTATCGAGTAGGGAAGGTTCCAGAACGACGAGATTGCGGCTCTTTTGCGGCTTGTCGGTGATCATGTAGACAGTGGGCGTTATCGTCCGCGACAGGATGTCGTTGCCGACCGCGACGTAATGAGCATCCCGTCGAAAACTCGCGTCGAGAAGGCTTGGATCGGTCGCGTAGGCGACGCAGCCGAACTCGACACACAGCCTGTCCCACGGCGTCAGCCAACCGGAGTTCGAAAACGCGCGTTCGAGCGTCGTTCGACGGTCGTCGGGCATATTACCGCCTTCCTCGATGCGTTCAGCGAACGAGCGAGTCGTTCGTAGGGAGTCGTTCGGAAACGAGCCGCATCCTGCCCATGCCGCGAATCGCGTCCTTACCGAGGTGAATCTGTTCCACCAACGTTAAGAACAACAGCGATTCAAACGGTGGAGTCGGAACCGACAGGCTTCCGACGACGCCCCGAATCCGACGTTCCGACTGCGACAGCGAAGAAACATCCTCGTCGATCCAGTAACGGTAGCTCCATCGCTCATCGCAGGAATCGGGCAGCTCGAAGCGCGGCGCTTCGACGACGGGACGATCCGCGAAACGCGGGTCCGGGTACCGGCTCAGGAGGTCGAGAACGCGACGCCGCGCCTTCGAGACGAGCGACAATAACGTCGGCTCCTGTTCGGCGACCTTCTGCTCGCCGCGCGACTCGTCGCGCACCGTTCGGCGGAGGAGGAGCGGCGTCAACAGCTCGATGCGGAGATGGGGTTCCTTCGCGAGCGATGCCGCGCGTCCGAAAGCCTCTTCGAGCGTGAACGTGGGCGGGAACGAACCGAAGTCCATGTTCTCGACGCGGCTCAGACGGTTGGGCGGAGCGACGACGATGAGGTTTGTTTCGGAGCCCGCCGCGTCGAGGTGGGCGACGCGCACGATTCGGAACGGGACGCGCGATTCCGTCGCGTAGCGATACCTGCCGAGTCCGGTTTCCTGTAGACGCCAAAGCGCGCCGAGCGCCCGTTGCGCGTGTCGCGCGGCGTCGCCGATGAAGAGCAGGTCGAAAGCGACGTGCCGGGCGTAGGCGATGACGATGTGATGCGCGAGGTCGTGAACGCTGAAGGGACCTGCGTCGGGCGGGAAGGATTTGGTGAACGCCGCCATATCTTGAACGCCGTCGGACGGGGTAGTCTCGAAGAGGATCGGATGCGCGTCGCCTGTTTTGAAGAGCGCGCCTTTGAGTTCGGGGTCGGACTCGACGGCGGCTCCGAACGCGCCCGCGACCACCCACGCGACGAGCGGCGACCAGGGAGTCGGCTCCGCGAGTTCGACCTCGACGCGGAAGCGCGTGACGGTGAGTTGTTCGAGGTTGGGGGTCATGCGGAAATCAACTCCAGGCGGCTACCGTTGCATCGGCCGGGCGCTTCGGGTCGCGTCGTAGTTCATCGAGCCGATCCCCACGACGAATCATCACGCTTGGTCGCTCAACCATTGGTTGAGAAAGGCGACGACTGCCGCGCTTTGTCCTGGTGTCTTCGCCGTGGTTTCAACGCGGAATTTGACCGTGTAGGTTCCGTTAGAGAATATGCCCTCGATACCGCCGCTTCCTAGCCGAAATCGCGCTCGACTCGGCAAATCTGGATTGTAGTAGAAAGTTGAACACTGGACGACTTGTGGCACTTCGTTCGTGACTCGACTCATGAACTCTTCGACTTCCGGATGCACTCCTCGCCATCCGGCTCTTTCGATGCGTGGGTCGAATTTCGTCAACGCGGTCGGGGGGAGCACCTCGTCTCGTGCCGTGCGGAATCGCTCGCGGAACGTCTCATGAAATATCTGGCCGGTGGGCGAGAGTTCGAGATATGCGACGCCGTCAATGGATACTCGCTCGACGAGGCTTTCATAGCGTTCGTCCCATTCGTCGGCATATTCGCGTTCCGGAACCGGGTCGAGAGTCCGGGATAAATCGTAGAGCATTCCGCTCGCGCGCATCCAGAGTTCGAAGTCAAGCGCCACGGGCATCGGCGGGAACGCGATGATCTCCGGGAACCGTTCGTGCTTGTAATAGACGGGAACACCGATCGCCTGACCGAGTAACACGCCAATCGCAATCTGCGCTTTGTATCCGCCCGTCGCGTTAATCGCGCACGCATGAGGAGAATAGTCGCGGATCAATGCGCAGACCTCGCGGGCGAGATTTCGCAATCCTTTCGTGCGGAATCGTTTGGGGTCTTCGTCCTGAAGGTCTTTGACGGATATGGTCTTGACGGTCGTATGCCCCTTGATCTCGTAGTAGGCTCTGAGGATGGTTGCCACGTCGTTTCCTGCCTCGGTTTCTGAGTGCAGGAAGAAAAGTCCGCAGTTAGGTGCGACATATTGCTTTTCGATCATGCTTGCGACGGAGTTGATCTCGGCGCCGCAAATCTGCTCGTTGGCGTCTATGTGGTCGAGCTCCTGCGCGACGCGGGGCCAATCCTTGGCGACATACGCCTCGGCCAGTTTCTTACGCTCCGGGGGGATCGTTCCGTCCAACAGTTTTGCTCGGAGTCCATTTAGATTCGGTAGGAATAGGCTGACGCCGACAGTACATATCAGATGTTGCGGTCGGCTGGTTCGCATGGCTCAACTCCAACGGTATTGCGGGCGTTTCGGATCGCCGATATGAACCTTCACTTTGACAACGGCTCCGATCTCCGGCAGCGGATTCGGCGGCGTGCCGACGGTCAACGTCCCTTGCGGATAGCCCTCTTCCTGGACGTTGAAACCTCCCTTGGGACGCGCTTCGACAATCTTCACTGTCGCGGCCGTGCCGGAATCGCGTTTCGCTGCGGGTTCCGGGACCAGGTTCTGCGCGCCGGGCGCTGGCTGCGCTGCGATCGGGTCAACGAGCCGCCCGTAGCCGCTACTCGTCTTGCCGCCGACGCCCCAATCTCCTAGAGCGTCTTTGAGGAGCGTCATTGCGAGTTCCGTCCATTTCCGCGATTGATCCGACTCAGGCCCGCTCCACGACACGACGACGTGAAACGTTCCTGTCACAGACAGATACGAGACGGGAATCGGACTGTCGAAGTCGGTCGGCGGCGCGTCGTTGTTCTGCCATGCTCGGTGATGCGGCGTCATCACATCGAGTTTGAGCGCGCCTTTCTCCAACGACTCCGGCGTAATCCAGGCGTCGTGGAAGGTGATGACGCCAACCGCGCTGTCGTTGTCGCCTCCCTTCCCGAACAGGAGTTCATAAAACTGCCCGCACTTGCGGAAGGGCTTGTTCTCGCCGGGCGAGGCATCGCCGCCATGTTTCTCGCCCCACATCTGAGCGCAATAATGTGCGGCGAGCCCCTTCAACGCGGAGCCGGGAAGGATCGGCGTTCCGTAGGTGTGGTGGAGCCGCAGACCCGTTTCGAGGACGTTCTGCGAGCCGAGCCCGACGATGAGTCGGTCCCGGTCCCGCGTCTTGAGGTCGGCGGAAATGTTCCGTTCGTCGCCGTCGAAGGAGTCTTTCCAGCGGTCGAAGGCGAGCGCGTAGAGCTCGCGCACGGGCTGGTTCTTCACGCAGCGTATCGCGTCATCGAGCAGAGCACGTTTCTCGGGTGCGTTGTTGGGAGTCGCTTCCTTCGCATAGCGCTGCAGGATCAGTCCGGCGTGCTCCCCGAAGCCGCGGTTGACGCCGCTGAGCGCGTGTCGCATGTCAATCCTCCTTCAGGGCTTCGGCGTACCGCTTGATCCAATTCGCCGATTGTAGGGCGGTACGACTCAGCCGCAGATACCCGGATACTGGTTCGTTGCGCGACGCGTGGTCGAGTCCGTCAACGGTTGCTACGTCGTCGTTGCCAGCGGCGCCCAGGACTTCAGCGAGATCCTTCATGTAGCGCTCGTAGTCGTTCTGCTTCGCACGCGCGAACGCGACCGCCTGCGCCAGTCCGCATGCGTGCACGAGCGTCGGGAAGCCGCGCGATACGGTCAGATACTTGTCGCGTTCCTTACCGTGCAGTTCATCAAAGGTTTGGGCGACAGCGGTATACGCCGCCTGAGCCATCTTCTGACTGTTCGTCCTCATGATGAGTTATCCCTTCACCGATGCGAAGACGCATCGAACGCGACCCCGCCCGACCGTCGCCTTGCCGCCGATCTGTAGGTTCATCGTCTCGGACGCGAATCGGTTCAACACGTCGTCTTGGTCGTCTTGATTGATTGCCGTGCCGCCGCGGGCGTAGACCCGGTCGCACGCGACGAACCCGGCGAGGATCGTCTCGACCGGAAGCGACTCTTCGTTCCAGAGTTGTCCCGTCGCGACCGTCTTGGAGTCATCGTCAATGCGCACGCGGGCGGTCACTTCGGTTCCCGTCTCGGTCAGATAGTCGAACACGCTGTCCGGCAGAACCGCGAACCGCTTCATAAAGGCGGTTCGCCAGTCCTTATTTGCGTCGCCGGGGAAGACCCATTTGGCGATTTGGTTCGCCCAATCGCCCGCTTCGTCGTTCGATTGAGCGGTGAAGTCGAGGTCTTCGAGGTAGATGCGATGCTCGTCGACGAGCGCCGATGCCGCTTGTGATGGGTGGAGGACGGTGGTTTCGACGTCGAGGGCCGGGATCAGCGGCAGGTTGCCGACGCCGGCGAGCGCCAAGTCACGGTGGAGCATCCGCAACGCCATCGGCGACGCGCACCACGCGAAGGTTCCCCGGAAACTCCGCACCGGCAGGCAGACAAGCCGCGCGTCCGTCGGGATCAGCGAGCCGGCGTTCGAGGAATCGTCACCGCCTTTGCCGAACGCGGCGCGCAACCATCGCGCGCCTTCGTCGTCACCGTCGCGCTTCTTGTCGGTCGCGCCGTAATAGTCCGCCCAGACCCCCTTGATGGCGGAGCCCGGAATGAGGGGCCAATTCGTCACCTTGTCGCGCTGTACGGGCAGGTCAATGTAGCCGATGCCGCGTCCCGTGCCAACGTGCGTCGGCGAAAGCGTGTGAAGCCAGTAGAGTTTCGTTGCCATGTTCGATTCTCCTCTTGTGTTACGCGACGCCCCAAAGGGCGAGTCCGAAACCGTTTCGCCGATCCTGTTCGTCGTCGCTGACCGGCTCTAACCATCGCTCCGCCAAGCCGGAAGCGTCTCCCGCGACGACATCGAAGAAGTAGACGCCCCCCGCAGGAACCATCCGCTTCACCGGTTTGGGCCCGCGCGGCTCCGCGAGCGACCAGCCGGAGACAGCGCGCCACCGCTCAATACAGACGCCTTTCAGCTGAAGCGTCATCGACGCGCCGGGCGGCGTTCCACGAAGTTCGGCATCAAGCCACCCGGGTTTCCATCCGCCGCAGAATATCGCGGGCGTCGCCAAGACCATTCGGAGGCGCGTCGGTTTTTTGCTCAGGGTGTCGGCGACGGCTGGAGGACACTTCCATTTCGACGCCATCTCGGCGACGCTTCGCCAGTGAACCAACCGCCGTTCTCCGCCGAGCGGGTGAACGCCGTTGAGCGGTTCGACCTTCTCGCCGCACCAGCCATCCGCCACGACGCGCGCCGTCAGGCGGATTTCCGCGAACCGACGCGAAAACAGGTCGTCGGGTTTCGCGCCGTATCGCGGGAGGTGGGTCGCCGCCAACGCCGCGGTCGTGAACAACTCGCCCTCTGCGGCGGCTCCTGCGGCCGGGTCGAGCGAGACATGCGTGCGCTCGTCTAGGCACGGAGCTTGAAGAAACGTCTCGTCGAACGCGAAGTCCTTTTCATCGGTAACGAGCCACTTCGCGTAGTGGTCGTCGCGCCACCAATCGGGCTTCGGACCCGGTTTGAAGTCCTCGCCCTTCAGAGTTACGGGAGCGAGTCCGCCGGGCAGATCGCAACCTTCGCCGTCGCGGATCGCTTCAAGTTTCCCTTGATGAATAGCCGGTTTGGCTCCATCATCGGGCTTTTCGACGACGCAGTCGTTCGGCGCAGGGTAGTAGAGTCGCCCGTCGGCGACAGGAAAGACTCCAGCGACGGACATCTGCAGCAGATCTTTCGCCGTCGCATCCGAGAAGTCGCGCCCTGCGGCTTTGCCGATCATCGTCCGAAGCGACCCGGCGACGACCGAAGGCAAGAGCCAACCGACGGACTTCATTCGGTTGCCCTGCCCGACGCCGAAGGGTCGCCCGTCGCGCGAGACAATCGGATCGCGGCAGGTGAGTTCGAGGAATGTGGTCATTCGTCGTCTCCTTGCGCAGTTTCGTGCCTTATCTGACGGAGCGCGGTTTCCATCTGCCGGGCGACAAGGAGCTCGTTAGCGAACCGCTTGAGTGTCGCCGCGTTCTTCACGCGCGCTCGGATCATGTCCCCGATGTTGCCCATCGCGCCTTCCGATGGGGGCTGTTTCTTGCCGACAACGCGAAGCGCATCCTTCTGGATCGCGTTCTCGAGGGCGTTGCCATCGTCCCATCGCTCGTACGCGTCCGCGATTCCGCGCAGCTCATTGGCGAGACGGGTCGGGAGCTTCCCGTCCGCGAGCCATTCCGCCATTGTGGCGAGTCGTTCGTCGAGATCGTCCGACCAGTTCGCGCGGACGGTGATGGGACTGCCGCCGCGCTTCAGCAGGTGGACGGCGAGTCCGTTTCGCTTCTCTTGTTTGGTTCCATCGGGTTTCCGGTCGTCGTCTTGCGGATTCTTGGCGTGCTTCTCCGCCTCGCGTCCGAAGTTGAGCAGGTCTTCGAGATTGTCCAAGAAGTGCGCGATAGCGACACCGACGGAAAGCGTCAGTTCTTGCTTCGTCTCTTTGGACTGCTCTTTGAGCAGTTCGCCGAACGTGTCGTGAAGCTTTCGCGCGCACGATAGGCATTGATCTACGGGCAGAAACGCAAGAACATCGTCGCCGCCGGCGTAGACGAGCACGCCGCGGTGTTCGCGGACAATGGCTTTCGCGCTCTCGGCGAACGTCGACAGCGCCTTCGAGAAAGCCTGATGCTCGCCGATGTCCTTCAGCTCGCTGATCGCCGGGCCCATCCGGTCGCCGTCGGCAACGAGGACGGAGAGGTAGGGGTTCGGTTCTTTGTGCTTATCGGTCAGCGCTTTCAAGGCGTCGGCGAGCGGCTTGATGTCGACTCCTGTCTCTTCTTCGAGCTCTTTGTACCGATTGCGATAGACTGCCGTTCCTTCATATGGGAACCGTTCATATCGGGGATATATCTCCGTGTCGAGACGATGAAGCGCATTCCCGCCGAACGAAGCGCAGACTTCCTTGAATGGTTCAAGGTCGTCATCTTTGACGCCGCGCAGCCACGGATCGGCGGCGACCCGCGATACGGACGGATAGGGACGATCCCCTCCCGCCGCGCGCTTGACGACGCCGACGACGTCGAGTTGTTCGCCGTCGCGCACTCGCAACGAGCGTTTCGTCTTTGCTGACCAGTCGTCACGGCGCTCAACGAGCACGGACTCGCGCAACCCGTCCAACGACGATTTGGGCACCTTCGCGCGTCCCTTCGCCGGACAGAAGTCGCGGCAGTTCTTGCGTCCCGCGAGCAGCTGCGTCACGCGTTTTCGCGCGAGTGGATAGTTCGCGCCGTTGAACGGAACCCACGCCGCGTAGAACTCGACGACGTCGTTCACCTGGTCCTTCCAGATTTCCTCGCGGATCGCTCGTGTGATCTTCGGGTCGTCGAACACGTCATCGGCGAACTTGCGCCACCGCGCGCGCGCGGCGTTTTTCGCGTTCTGAACGACAACGCTCGGATCGCGGTCTTTCAGCTCCGCGATGATGATGTTCGCCACGTTCAAGGCGCGCGCGTCGTCGTCCGAGCCGGTTTGCGGCTCAAGCTCGTCGGCGTTATCCGGCGACGGAAAGATAAGTTTTCCGCCGTCAATGCGAACGGATCGAGCGACTGCCTTGCTGATTTCGGAAAGGAGATAGGAGCCGAACCAGAGGTCGCGGGTGCGTCGCGACGCCGCGATGAACTCCTGCACGGGTCCGACGGAGAGCGCGAGGAGATGGGAACTCATAGTTGCACCTCCGTAAAGCCTTTCTTTGACGCATAGGCGCAAAAAGCGTCCAGCGCGGAACCGGTGTTCGGCGCGTCGGCGAGGGGGGAGTCGAACGGAGCGTGCTGATATGCCGTCAGATGAGCGCCTCGGATCGCCGTGTTGGGCGGCAGCGTCAGCGAGTTGTTTCCGCGCTTGAGGTCTACCGCCGTCAGTTGAGGCGTCGCCAAGCGCAGGATCATCGGTATTGCGTTGCCATCCGCGAGGGCAAGCGGCTTGAGTATCAGAGGACTTGCCATCCGTTTAGATCCTTCGGGATACAAATCTGTATCTTCGGGATCGTGACTGCTCTGGTAATGGAACACGATAGGCAGACCCAATTCCGCGCGTGGAAATGCGTTCGGGATGTACTGCCGGGGTTGATGGTTGTTCTCCCACTTGTTGGTGACGCGCCGGATAGTATCCGGTTCGGGCCATCGGGATCGCCCGGGCCTACTCGGCGGGTTCCCGGGATTCCGGGCGAAGTTCACGCCTTGTCGGAAGTCCCGCATCAAGCCGACCGCCCTTGCCCAAGCCGCGAGAGGCTCCGCGTTTGCCGCAATCCGCATGGCAGACAAGAGCGTAGGCCAATCTCGGACGGGCGAAGCGTTCGGAATCCGTTGTTTCACCCAATCGCCTAGACCGTTAGCGTTCGCTGGCGCGAGCTCTTTGCAGAACAGAGCGCCGCATCCGCGCCGTGTCCGAGCGCCCAATCCCCCGAAGTTGACCCATGCCCAGACGGCGGTCTCTACATCCTGCCGGAGGGATTCAGGGAACCGGACACGGAGGACGAACGAAACCTGTCTGATGAAGTCCGCAGGCTGTTTTTCCACGTCCGTTCGTGGACGGTTCAGTTGGCCTTGAAACGGGAATAATGCGTACGGTAACGGCGTGTTCGCGAACGGGGAATTCCACTGTAGTTGCAGCCTGCCATCGTTACGACGCGTATAGGTAGCACATGACGCAGGCGCATCGGTCTGAACGTCAACAACTTCGATCTCCACCGGGCTGGCGCGTTCCGTCGTGCCCCATACCGCCGCGTGACGCTCGAAAAGGGCGTCCTTGTCGGGATAGACTGCGCCGCGCGTCGCCCGCCACCAGAACTGGAGCTGACCGCGAATCGCCGTGCCGCGAATCGGATAGGAGGGGTCTGGCGATCCGGCTTCGACCCCGCCCCCGAACATCGGCGTTATCAGGCGAATGGCGTAATCCTTCGTTACGAGGCGGGCCGCCGTCTCTTTCGGTCGACCCGGGCAATCCGGAACTGCTCTAGGCATCGCCGCTGCTCCTGTAGGTAAAGGTCTGAACGCCGGTCGTGTCGAGAATCGCGAGCGTCACGGACATCGGTTGAATCCGCCTTTCACTAGACAAGGACGACGAAGCGCGCGGTTTTCCTCTTTTTCTGAGATTGATCCGTCGTAACTACTCAGTCTGATTGCGGACATTCCCGACTGCGCCGATAGTATGGACGATGTCGGAATCACTCGGATACGGAAACGCATGACACGCATCCAGACGTTCACGCGCGATCAACTCGAAGCGCCCGACAAAGAGAGCCTCATCGCCATCATCCTGTTGATGCAAGAACGCATCGCGGCGTTGGAGACGGAAGTGCGCTCCTTGCGCGACCAACTCGCCAAGAACAGCGGCAACAGCAACAAACCGCCTTCCAGTGACGGCTACCCCAAGCCGTCTCCCAAGAGCCTGCGCACGAAAGGGCAACGGAAGCCTGGCGGACAGCCCCGACACAAAGGACACACCCTCGAGCAGGTCGCGCAGCCGGATCGCGTCGTGGAGCATCCGATTGAGACGTGTCCTGA
>VGLH01000097.1 GCA_016866785.1 Candidatus Poribacteria bacterium | reverse complement strand
CGGTTCCGCACTCCGCGTGTGGTCGCCGACTACATCGGCGAGAAAGGCATCTATCTCTGACGCTGCTCTGTGCGCCTCAGTCCGCGCGGCTTGAAATGCCCATCGCCACCGCGTTAGCATTGGCGCGGGTTCAAGAACCGATGTCCAGAACGGAGTGCACGCTGCCATGATGGAGTTACTGCGCGGACGGCTGTTCAAATCCGTGATCATGTTCGGGATGGCGTTCATCTTCGCCATCGCGTTTGGCGCGGTGGTATCCGGTGTTCGGCCCGGGGCGATCTTCTCCGGCGGGGGCGACTGGACCCTCAAGGTCGAGGGGAAGAAGATCAGCGTCGGCGCGTTCCAGCGCGAATACCAGCGCCAGTCGGAGCGTGCCCAGGAACTGCGGCAGTACGGTCAGGACATGGACATCGCCCAGGAGACCGAGAACGCTCTGATCCAGCGTTCTTTGCTGGTTCGGTACGCGCGTGAGTCGGGGATCGTTCCGACCAACACGAGCTCCCTCGCGAAGGCGGTCAAGACGAACGCGCACCTGAACGAGGCGTTCCAGCCGTACAGCCGCCAGTTCGGCGCGGCGGAAGCCCTCAACACCTTCGGCGACGACCAGGCGATCCAGGGCGTCGTATCGTCGATTCAGCATCTGCCCATCGTGACCACAAGCGAGATCGAGGCGGACTTCATCGAGCGGAACACGAAGGCGAAGGTGAAGTTCATCGAGTTCGCCACTTCATCGCTGATTCCGACGATCACCATCTCGGATGACGAGGCGCGCAAGCACTACGACGCCCACAAGGACGACTACTGGCGAGGCGCGTCGGTGAACTTCGAGTTCCTGCGCCTCGATCCCGCCATCGCGCGTGCGCAGTCGACGGTTTCTGACGAGGACGTCCGCGCATACTACGACAGCCACCTGTCGGAGTACGAGCAGGACGAAGTCAAAGCGCAGCACATCCTCCGCAAGTTCCCGCCGAACCCGACTCCTGAGCAGGAGGAGGACGTGCGCCGGAGGATGGAGGAAATCGTCGCTCTCGCCAAGAAGCCCGACGCGGACTTCGGGGCGTTGGCGGCTCAGTACTCGGAGGACCCGGGCTCCGCAGCAGGTGGCGGGCACCTCGGCTGGTTCGGGCGCGGTCAGATGGTCGAGCCGTTCGAACAGGCGGCGTTCGCGCTGAATGCGCCGGGCGAAATGAGCGGGATCGTGAAGACCGTCTACGGGTTCCACATCATCAAGCTCGAGGAGAAGCGGCAGGGGACGAAGCCGTTCGAGCTCGTCTCCGCCGAGATCCGCAACCAGTTGGTGTCATCCTCGTCGTCTGACAAGGTGCGCGAAGATGCCGACGAGCTCTTCTTCGACATCGACGCGGACGGGGTGGAGAAATCGCTCGCCCAGGACCGGTACAAGGGATACGGGCTGACCGTCCAGAGCACAGGCTTCGTGTCGAGCAGCGAGTCGACGATCCCGAACTTGGGTTCGTCGTGGCAGTACGGCGATGTCCTGACTCGCGCGTTCCGGGCGCGAACCGGCGAGTGGTCGGAGCCCATCGAAGTGAAGCCCGCAGGGGGAACCGAGATCGCCGCCTACGTGCTCCTGCGCGTCACCGGTCGCAAACCCGCTGGACCGGCGGACTTCGAGACGGTCAAGGAGTCGATCGTCACGTCGCTCAAGCAGCAGCGAGCGCTCGCCATGGCGTCGGAAGCGGCGAAGCAGGCGTGGGGGCAGCGCCGCGAGGGCGAGCCGCTCAGCGCGTTGGCGGCTCGGATGAAGCCCGATGCCACGACGGGAAAGGCTCCCGAAGTGCGAGAGTCGGGTGAGTTCGCCACGAACCAGAGCGGCTACGTGGCGTCGATGGGCACATGCCGTCCTGCGATGGTCGCCGCGTTTCAGATGAACGTCGGCGAGGTGCGCGGACCGTTCCAGGGTCCCACGGCTGTCTACTTGGTGGAGCTTGTGTCGCGCACGGACGCGGACATGACGGCGCTGACCGACGCCGAGCGCGCGAACACGCGGCAGCGGTTGCTGTCCGCCAAGCAAAACGCCCTCTTCCAGGCGTGGTACCAGTCGCTTCGCGACGGCGCGAAGATCGAGCGGAACGAGAAGGTGCTTGCCCAGTTCTGAACGGACGCGATACCGAGGAGTCCAGATTGGCGGAGCGAATCCCACTCGAAGACGAGTTCGGCGACATCATCGCGAAGGCGCGGTTCGGGCTGAAGCGGAGCACGGCGCACGTCGCCCTGTCGGCGGGCGTTGCCGAGGGCGCGCTCCGATCCCTGGAAGGCTATGAGCGGCAGCCTTCAGACCGCGAGGTCGCCGGGATTGCCACCGCTCTCGGCTTGAACGCCGACCGACTCGCTGCGGTTGTCAACGGGTCCTGGCGACCCGAAGACGAGCCGATGGATGGCGACGCCCAGAGCCAGGTCGTTCGCCTGCTGAACTATGTCGGCGGGTACCCCGTGTTCAGCTACCTCCTGGCGTGCCGACGGACCAAGCAAGCGGTTGCCATCGACACCGCCGCCGACGGCGAACAGGTTCTGCGCGAGGCTCAGCAGCGCGGCTTGGCGTTGCAGGCGGTTCTGCTGACACATGGTCACGGCGATCACGTCGAAGACGTGGCGATGGTCCAGGAACGCGCGGGAATCCCCGTCGTGATGGGACCCACGCTGCCGATTCCATCGGGTGTTCAGAGCATGGAGCGGATCGGTGACGGCGAGACGTATTCCGTAGGCGACGTTTCCATCGAGCTCCGGCGCACGCCCGGGCACACGCCGGACTGCGTGACGTACGTGTCGGGGAAAGTCGCGATCAGCGGAGATGTCCTGTTCGCCGGCTCGTTGGGCAGAGCCAACTTCTCCTACGATGCCATCCGCGAATCCGTCCGCACGCGCCTGTTCACGCTGAGCGACGACACGCGCATCTATCCCGGACACGGTCCGTCGACGACCGTTGGCGAGGAGAAGGCGCACAACCCGTTCTTCTAGCGCGGGTCGAACGCCACGTCGTCCAGCGGGTAGATCGGACGCCGCAGCTTCTTGTAGTCGTACGCCTGGAAGTCGGGGCGATGCACGCCTGGCGTGTCGGCGTCGAAGATGGCGTGCGCGAACTCCTGGTACGTGCTGCGGAAATGCACGGCGGACTTGAGCGCGATGAACCGACGGTCCCTCGGTTCGATCCCGACGCTGCGCAGCAGTTCCGCGTCGAACGGCTGAATCCGCCGCTGAGTCACGACGATCTCGACGCCCGCCACGACGATAACGGCTGCCTTCCCCATCGACGCGCGAGCGCCGGCTCCCATGGCTCCCTTCAGCGCGAACCCGCCGTCTGAGAGAACGCGAACGTAGGCGCGGACCTTCAGGGGAGGTCCGTGTCGGTCGTCGGTCTTGCCCCCGAGCGTCAGATCGACGTGATTACCGACGCCAGCCGCGATGGCGGCATCCATCGACTCCGGGTCCGCGATCACCGCGACGACTGCCCCGTCGAGACCGGACGCGATCAGCTCGCTCAGGACAACGGTCCCGTCGCAGGGCCCGCCGCCGCCGGGGTTGTCCGAACCGTCGGCGAAGACGACCGGTCCCGGCGCGGTTCGTGCGAAGTCGATTGCCTCCCCGACGGGCGTCAGAGTCGGCATGAACGCGTCGCGCGCGCGCCAGACCTCTCTCGCGAGTTCCTGCGCAAGCCCATCCGCCAGCGCCTGATCGCCGTCGGTCGTCACAAGCACCGCGACCCCCGCATCGCGGATGTCCGCGAATGGGAACCCCATCGCCAACGTGGCGTTGAGCACCGTGTCGCGTTCCTCGATGTCATGAACCAGGTCGAGGAGGCTGCGCATCGGTTCCCGCAGCGTGCACTGCATCGGCGGCATGGTGAGCAGCGGCAGTTGACAATATGCCATCGTCGGGGCGATGTTTCGACGGGCGGCGCGGATCGCCAGGTTCATCGCCTCGACGCCTCGCTCGAGCATGTCTGTGTGCGGGTATTCGTCGAACCCGATGATGGCGTCGGCGACGTCCGCCATCGCACGGGTGGCGTTCGCGTGCAGGTCCAGCGTGACGATGATCGGCATCGAGCTGCCGACTGCCTCGCGCACGGCGGCGATCAGGTCCCCTTCGGCGTCCTCGTGCCGGTCCGTCACCATCGCGCCGTGAAGATCGAGGGCGACGGCGTCGAACGGTCGCGCCGCTTCCAGGCGGGTCAACAGCATCGACCGGAGCTGCTCGTAGGCGCTCTCCTCCACCGTGCCGGACGGCGTGGCAAACGTGCTGAGCAACGGCACGATCTCGGCGCCAGCCGTCTCGGCAGCCTTCACGAACCCGCCGTGGATCGTCCGGGTGTTCCGGCACGCCGCGACAATGGCTTCTCCGCCCACGAAGCAGCCGTTCGTGCTGCCTTGCCGGAAGTTCTCCAGCCGAGTCGGCGTCACCGAGAACGTGTTGGTCTCGTGCCCTATCTGAGCCGTGACAACGCGCACGCGCAGTGCCTATCTGTTGTATTTCGGCGCGACAACCCGCGACTTCATCCACACCGCGTCGCACGCGTCGAGGATGTCCTTGGGGAGCGCGTGTCCGTCGACCGTGTCGTCGAATGCTCCGAGCGTGTCGCGGACCTGGTCGGCGGAGCTCGCTCCCAGGATCGCGACCTGCACGGCGGGATGATTCAGGCACCAGCGGACGCTGAAATGCGTCAGGCTGTTGCCGACCTGAGCCGCGATCCGCTCCAGCGAGTGCACCGCCTCGATGTTCGTCTCATACCAGTAGCGGTCTCTGTAGAACTCGTAGACGTCGAACCGCGCGCCCGGCTGGATATCGAGCGCCCGATACTTGCCGGTCAGCATGCCCCCGGCGAGGGGATTGTAGACCATGACGCCGATTCCGAACTCAGCGCACGCCGGCAACAGCTCCTGCTCGATGCCGCGAGCCAGCAGGTTGTACATGGGCTGCGTCACCGTCAACGGGATCAGGTCTCTCCGATCCGCGATCCACAGCGCCTGGGTCAACTGCCACGACGCGTAGTTCGAGCAGCCGATGTACCGAACCTTCCCCGACCGAACCAACGCGTCCATCGCGGAGAGTGTCTCCTCGAGGGGTGTCGAGTAGTCCGGCGAATGGAGCAGGTAGATGTCGATGTAGTCGGTTCCCAGCCGCCTGAGCGAGTCCTCGACCGCGGCGAGGATATGGCGTCGGGATAGACCTCGGTCGTTGGGTCCCGTGCCGACCTGTCCGAAGACCTTGGTCGAGATGATGACGTCGTCCCGGATGCCCTCCAAGCACCTGCCCAGGATCTCCTCCGAGACGCCTGCGTTGTAGGCGTTCGCCGTGTCGAAGAAGTTGACGCCCGCGTCGAGGCACGCGCCGACGATCTCGCGAGACATCGCCTCGTCCGCCTGCCTCCCGAACGTCATCGTTCCGAGACACGCGCGAGAGACCTTGACGCCGTTCTTCCCAAACGACACATAGTCCATGTCCATCGTCCTCCTACCGTGCGCCCGTCGGGTTGATTCGGGGGCGTCGACCAGACATCATTCCGTCGTCTCAGGCGCTTGGATCGTCTGCCGCAGCGGGAAGTGGCGGGCGGTCCTGTCCCGACGGGAGCCGCCTACGCGTCGCTCCGGCTTCCTCGACGAATCGTTCGAACAGCGCCATGGCGACCGGGTCGTGGTCGGCGACGTGCTCCGGATGCCACTGAACCCCCATGGCGAACCGATGCCGCGTGGACTCGATGGCTTCGATCACGCCGTCGGATGTCTTGGCGACGGCGCGGAACGGCTCCACGACATCGCTGGCGCTCTGGTGATGGAACGAGTTGACGAAGATGCGGTCGCTGCCGGCAATGGACGCGAGGCGGCTCGTTGGGTCCAGATCGACGGCGTGCGACGCGTGCCAACCGGGAGCGCGCTGCGTGTGCTGAAGGGCTCCCGGCACGCTCGTGGCAATATCCTGCACCATGCCGCCGCCCGATGCGACGTTGAGCACTTGGGCTCCTCGGCAGATCGCCAGCACCGGCTTGTCGGCTTCGAGTGCGGCGCGGCAGAGGCGTAGCTCGAAATCGTCCCGCAACGGATCGACGTCACGCAGCCCAGGAACCGGGTCTTCTCCGAAGTGGGCTGGCGCGACATCGCCGCCGCCCGACAGGAGGAGCCCATCGACGAGGGCGATGTAGCCGTCGCGGGTGGGTCCGTCGAAGGTCGGCGGTAGCAGGATAGGCATCCCTCCTGCGACACGGATGGCTCGAACATACGTTTCCGAGATCGAGTGCACGCCTTCCATGCGTCGAGGATCTCCAGCGGATCCGGCGTGCTCGAAACGAGCGGTGATGCCGATGATGGGTGTGCGAGTGGACATTGCCACCTCACGCTGCGCGACGGATGAAGCCCGTGAGCGAGGAGATACCCGAACGATGCGAATCTATCCGGCGATCGACCTCAAAGGGGGTCGTTGCGTGCGGCTGCGGCAGGGCGACCCGAACCAGGAGACCGTGTTCTCCGACGATCCCGCCGCGCAGGCTAGGCACTGGGTTCAGCAGGGGGCGGAATGGATCCACGTCGTCGACCTGGACGGCGCGTTTTCCGGGAGCCCGCAGAACGCCGCCGCGATCACGGCGATTGTAGATGCCGTCTCGGTTCCCGTGCAACTAGGCGGCGGGATGCGAGAGCTGGAGCGGATTCGCGCGGCGCTGGACAGGGGCGTGCGTCGGGTGATCGTCGGGACGCGAGCGCTCGAAGACCCGAATTTCGTCCGTCACGCCTGCCGCGAGTTCCCGGGAGCCATCGCCGTCGGAATCGACGCGCGCGACGGCTACGTTGCGACCAGAGGCTGGGGAAACGTCACGGGTACGCTCGCCGCCGATCTGGCGGCGCGTGTCGCAGACGATGGCGTCTGCGCAATCATCTACACGGACATCGCCACGGACGGCATGTTGCAGGGCCCCAACCTGGCGGCGACGGAGCAGCTCGCGAGAGCGGTCCCGGTTCCCATCATCGCGTCCGGCGGCGTGTCCTCCCTGGAGGACATCCGAGCGCTACGAGCCCTGAGCGAGGTCGGCGTTGAGGGCGCGATCGTCGGTCGCGCGCTCTACGACGGCAAGCTGTCGCTGAGCGAAGCCATCGCCGTGGCGCGGGGCTAGAGTTCCGCCACGAGCTCCAGGTCGAGCCGGTGCTCCGTCGGTTGGCGGCGCGCCGAGATCATGTGGTAGTTGAGCCGGAAGGTCAGGTCGGTGAAGCTCTGCGCGCGATAGTCCGCCCTCAGCCGAATCTCTTGGCTCAAACCATCGTAGAACCGATAGCGCGTCAACGGGAGTTGAGCGCCGACGCTCGATCCGTGGGCTAGCCGGAAGGTCGCCTCGGCACGCCCTTTGGACGGTAGCAGCCAGTTCAGCAGCGCCTCGGCTGCGCGTGTGCGAGTCTCGGCGGCTTCTGTCTCGCCTGCGGATTCCAGCGCCTTCTCGGTCTCCAGCGCGCCCCGGATGCCGACGAACCACGCGGGCGTCAGACTGAATCGCGTCGTGATGGCGTGCTCGCGTTCGTCTCGCCACAGGTCCGACACGAGCCGCGAGTTGACTAAGTCTTCGGCGTCAACGTGCTCGATCCGCTCGGTTGACAGCATCCGATCCGTAGTGCCCTCGAACGTGAGTCGCCGCCATGGAGCCGCCCGCAGCCGATAGCGCATCGACTCGGTCCGAATGGATCGATCTTCGCTGTTCAGACGGCGATTCACCGTCCGGTTCAGCCTCCTCTCGGCATCGGCGGAGAACGCGGGCGCGGGAGCCCATCGGACTCGCACGTCATGGCGACGGACACCGTAGACCGTGCTCGCGCGGTTCATGTCATGCCACGGCACGATGTCGAGCGCCGAAGCGTTCTCGTGCTCTTCGGACATGTCCAACGTGGAGTCGAACGAGACCCCGGCGAGCGCCGACAACGCGCGAGGCGTGGACGCCGTCGTGCCTTCTGCCTTCCTCCTACCCAGCGTAGCGGAGCCCGGATCGAGCCGAACGCGAATCTGCCCTTCGCCCGTCGTGACGGGCGTATCGCCGACCGTGCGGACGATCCGAATGTAGTCGCCCCGCTCCGGGTCCTCGTCGTAGTGGTAGTCGTCGATGCGGACGTACATCCCCTGTCCGGGCTGGATCCGCACGGGAACGCCATCGTCGAGGATGACGTTCGTGTAGACCTCTTCGCGGCGGCTGGAGAGCCGTCGGTCCAGCCGCATCCGCGCGCTCACGTCGACGGCGCGACGCCATGGCGTTGCACTCGCCTGGAGGTCGGCGAGGATCGCGTTCAGGTCGGAACCATCGGAACCGAGCTGCCGGAATGTGCGACGAGCCAGCGTGCCGATGAAGTCCAGCCAGTCGTTAGGTCGAACGCTCGAATCGATGCCTAGAGTCTGAGCTTCGCTCGTCGTGCGCCAGTCTCCGAACCCGATCACGACATCCTGCTCGGCGAGGATGGGATCGCGCCCCTCCGTTCGCTCATTCTCCCATCGCGCCGATGCAGTCGCCCGCGTCGATGACACGCCGGCGAGACGGTAGGCGTCGCGCGACCTGCGCAGGTTGCGGTTCGCACCGTCGGAGACGGTGTCGTCCGCCGCAGCGAAGCGCTCGCGCGTGTAGGTCGCTTGAAGCGGACCGATGCGATCCTCGAACGCCCATGTGGTTTCATCCTTCGTGAAGTCGTCATCGACGCCTCTCTCGACCAACGACCTTCGTCGTGTGTAGATGGCTTTCGGCAACGACGGGCGATCCATTCGCAGTTGCCCACTCCAGTTCAGGGCGCGTTCGTCCGGGTCGTCGCCAGCGTGGTCATCCTCGGACCAGGAACCCGATGCCTTGGCGCCCATCCCTCGCGCTGGCGTCCATTCCGCCGATGCCGCATAGCGCTCCTGCGTCTGAGGCGAAATCCCGACGGCGCGCGCGAGTCCGACGCCGAGCAGCGCGTCACCGTACGACTCCTCAGACGCGCGTGCCGCATACGACGAGCGCAAGGAACCGGACGTACCGACCGTCTGGA
Source organism: Candidatus Poribacteria bacterium (assembly GCA_016866785.1). NCBI lineage: Bacteria > Candidatus Poribacteria > Candidatus Poribacteria bacterium. The sequence continues at coordinate 6,294 of VGLH01000097.1, read as the reverse complement.
AGGACGCCTGACTCCGCTCCGCCGTCGCGTCGAATGAGAGCCGGTTCAGCCGGCTCTGAGCCCCGACGCGCCATGCGACGCCCCCTCTGCCGTCGTCACCCTCATGGAGCGTGTTCCGGTCTGCCTGGTGGTGAGCCCAGTCCGCGCGCACGGATGTCCGTTCGCCCAACGACACGGATGAATCGAAGCCGACGACGCGCCTCCGAATCGGCGCTGTGAGCGATCGCCCATCCTCAGACGTGGTCTCGCCTTCCCGCAGCCGCTGCCAATCGGAGTCCGTGAGCACACCCAACGGACGACGCTGGTCGTCTGACTCGGTGGCGTAGGCGAACCCAAGACGGTTCTTGCCATCCGGGGAGCTCAGCCCGGCGCGTCCGGCGTAGAGGTTCCGCTGCCAGCCCTCCAAGTCGTCGCGGTACTCGTAGTCGATGCGAATGATGTCGTTGCGCGTGATGAGCCTCTTGAGCGTGAACTCGACGACGGGGTCGCCGTAGTCCCGGATCACGTAGTCGTTCGACGCTCCGCGGACCATCGGGGTGCCGTTCAGCCAGACCTGCTCGGAGCCGGCGACCATGACGACGAACCGACCGCGCGGCGATACGCGGTACGAGTTCTGTCCTTCGGTTCCCACGATGGTCACGCTGTCGGACTTGCCGCGAGGCAGCGCGGCGACGAGCTGACCTTCCCCAGGTCCGCCATTACCCCGGACCTGTACGCCCTGAACCCGCATCGGCGCGAGGATCAGGTCGGTGTCGGCGAGGTGGACCTCGTCGTCGCCCAGCGATACGGCGAATCGCTCTGCCGTGACGCGGATCAGCACGTCGTCGAGCCGGTCGAGCTCTTCCGTCGTTCCCTCCGGCTGTATCGGGAGTTGCTGATCGGTCAACGCGGCTGAAACGGAGATGCCCGGAACGATCTCGCCGTCGACGTTGAGCCGAAGACTCTGATCCGGAGCGAATGACCGATTGCTGCCGGCGCTGATGGCGAAGGTCTTGGATCCGCTGACGTCGAGCACGCCCGCCTGCGGCTGCGCCGCTCCGAATCCGGGCTCGGGCACTCGTGCCGGCACTCGGAGCCGAGTCAGGGCTGGGTCGACGGCGAACAAGTCGAGGGAAGAGCGTGGATCGATCCCGAGCGCGAGGCTTTCGTAGGAGACCTCGACGACCGTGCCGATGTGCAGCGGGGGTGTGAAGCGTATCCGGTTCCGCAGCGCGTCGAATCGGTACGCGATGCCGGCGGGAAGCACCACCTCGTCCGCCACGACCTCGATGCTGTCGCCGACGACGAACGACCGCTCGAACGCGTGGAACTCGAGTTCGGTGATGGCAGTCAACGTCTCCTCGTGTCGGAACCCAGAGATCGTTGAGCCTTCGGTGGGTTGCGCGGTGGCGGCGAAGGGCAGTCGCGTGAGGCAGGCAATGGCGACCACTGCCCGTTTCGCTATCGTCCGCCACGGCATGGGGGAACGCCACCTCGCCATCGGGAGGGATTCGCGCACGTCCTCGTCTTGACCGGTTCTACTCGGTATGGTATGCCTGAGCCTGTCCCGTGTCGAGCCGCGCAGCCCTCGAAAGGCTCACTCCGTGCCCGACAAGACCGACAGCACCTTGCCCGGCGAACTGGTTCAGTTCATCGCCTTCCTGCGTACGAAGGGCATGAAGGTGACCCAGGAGCGCCTGGACATTCTGCGCGAGATCTTCTCGACGGACGCCCATTTCGAGGCTGAGGACCTGCTGATTCGTCTTCGCAGCCAGGGAAAGTCGGTGTCCAAGGCGACGATCTATCGAACCCTCCCGCTTCTGCTCGAGGCGGGTCTGCTCCGGCAGTCCTATCTGACCGGCGAGAAGCAGACCTACTACGAGCACACCATGGGACCCAAGCGGCACGAGCACCTGATCTGCGGGCAATGCGGCAAAGTGATCGAGTTCACCAGCCCCGGCTTGGAGACCGCGCTAGCGAGCGTTTACGAGCACCACCGGTTTCGAGCGTCACGTCGCCGCGTGGAGATCTACGGGACCTGCGCGGACTGCGAAAGCCTGACAGCCGGCTAACCCCGCCGCCGACCCAATCCAGAGCCAGAAAAACTCGCAGCGAGTCGAGTGCGGCAGGCGCTCGCACTGTGATGGGGGCGTCAGGTCGGAAGGTTCGTACGTGGTTTGACCGCGCCAAACCGCCGGTCGCGCCGCTGAAACACGACGATCGCCTCAAGGAGGTCGCGTCGGCGGAAGTCGGGCCACATCGTCGGCGTGAAGACCAACTCGGCGTAGGCTCCCTGCCACAGAAGGAAGTTGCTTAGCCTCTGTTCTCCGCTCGTGCGGATGATGAGGTCAGGATCCGGCAGGACTCCCGTCTCTAGGTAGAGACGGAACCGTTCCTCGGTCAGATCGTCCTCGGCGATGACACCTCGGCGAATGTCTGCGAGAACCGACTTCACAGCCTGGAGGATCTCCTGCCGACCGCCGTAGCTCAGAGCCAGATTCAGCACGAGCCCCGTGTTGCCCCGCAGTCGGCGTTCGGACCGCGCCAACTCCCAACGAGCCAGCATGGGCAGCCTGCTCGTATCGCCGATCCCCCGTAGTGTCACGTTATTGCGGCGGAGTCGCGGGGTTTCCAGGCGAAGTTGCTGGCGGAGCAAGTGCATCAGCGCCCGCACCTCGCTGGGAGGACGCTTCCAGTTCTCGGTGGAGAACGCGTAGAGCGTGAGCGCGTCGAGCTGCATGCGCCCGCAGGCGTCCACGATCTCCCAGACCGACTTGACAGCGGCGCGGTGCCCATCGACGCGAGGCAGCCCGCGCTCTTGAGCCCACCGACCGTTGCCGTCCATGACGATGCCGATGTGACGGGGCATGCGACTGAAGTCGACGAGCGCTTCGAGCCCCGACTCGCTCAAAGATGAGAGGTCGACGCCTCCGCCCATGCCTTCTTGAGTGGGAGCCATGATCGGAGCGGACACGACGAACGGCTCGGAGCGCACAGGAGGCTTGGTGCCATCGTGACCCGGTGCCGCCGCGGGGTACATCCGAGTGTCCTCAGATTGTGTTGTGCTTATTTGCACACCATGTCGCGTCCGCCACTTCGGAAGCATAACACACGGCATTTACGATGTAAAGGACATTCTACGCGCGCATGTGTTGGACCCCGGGCAATCATAGTTGCACTATTGCACAGACTGGGGTAGAGTTTTGGCAGCGGCCGGTTCTGAGAGGGTTGTCACAACCGTGAGACTGGATGCTTCTGCCGACATCATCGTCGCGAATGCCAAGCGCCTGCTGACAGGACGCACGCAGTCTGCCGTGGCTCGTGAAGCCGACATCGAACGGACCAAGCTGCATCGGTTCCTGGCTGGGAAGCTGATGCTGCGCGCCGATGAGTTGCAGCGGCTTGCCGATGTCCTGACGGTCGATGTCTCGGAGTTCTACGGTAACAGCGCAAGCCGACCCGACTTCCAATCTGCCTTCCTGAAGAACGACGACTTCGCGTTGCGCATCTCATCCCTTTTGCTAGGGGGCGAGGAGCGCTACCCCGTCAAGGACACGTCGCGCCTGGAAGCCCTGATCGAGGACGTGGAACCCGAACCGGAGGCAGAGCGCATCGTCACCGACCTCATGGAGGTTCTCGAGAGCCGCGCCCTGTCCGCGTTCGCATTCATCGGCGCATGGGTGCTGCTCTGGGAGCGGATGTCGGTCGATGAAGGCATCCAAATGGCGCGAGCCCTTCGCCGAATCATCCCGTCGCATGGCGACTTGATGACACGCATCGCGTCCATCGCCGTGCGCAATGACCGCGATCGCGTCGACGCCGTGAACGCCTTTCTCGACGCGGTTGAACCTCAGAGGTTGTATTTGGACGGCATCGGGCATCTACGTCACGTGCTGTCGGTGGAACGCATCGACCAGTGTGCCGGTCTTGCCCACAAGATCCTTGAGAAAAGCCGCCATCGAACTCAGGAGACCGTCCACCAGAGACTTCTCGCGCTGAAGCGTACGATCGACGATCCGGGGGCTCCCGTTTTCTGGGCGCGTCTGCTGTCATATCTGGATCCCAACGTTCCCTAACGTTATGGCGGAACCGGTTCGCGCGGCGACCGCAGGCGCAGCTTGCGCGTGCCGCCCTGATGTGGCAACGTTCCGCGCATGTGAGGCGAACGGGCTCGACGTCACAGAAATGGATCTGAGACGCAGCCCGTTGATCGAACCGGAGGTATGTGTCATGCGTTGGCTGCGGATCGCTGTGCCGGTGGCGGCGTTTGCCGTCGTTGTGGGCTGTGCTCAGGAGAAAAAGGCGGCTGCCCCGATGTCGACGGAGCCGCACGTGATGGCGTCAGATGAGGTCGCCGCCGGTCGGTACATCGTTCGGATCGCCGGCTGCAACGACTGCCACACGCCAGGGTTCCTCGAGAACGGCGAAGCCGTCCCCGAGGATCAGTGGCTGATCGGCATGCCGCTGGGGTTCCGCGGTCCGTGGGGCACGACGTACCCCAGGAACCTGCGCATAAAGGTCTCCGAAGTGACTGCTGACGAGTTCGTCGCAGAGCTGAAGTCGAGAAACACGAAGCCGCCCATGCCGTGGCCCAGCCTCCACGCGATGAGCGACGCCGATTTGCGCGCCGTCTATGCGTACATCAAGACGCTGACGCCCGTCGGCGAGCAGACGCCAGAGTACGTTCCCCCCGACGTGGAACCGACAACGCCCTACTTCCTGTTCGTGCCCCAGATGCCTGCCGGAGCTGCGCCTCCCGCGCAGTAGCCATCCGATCACGGGTCCGGCGCGTCCGACGATGCCGCCGGACCCGACCGCGCAAACCGCATCCGCCTGCGATTCGTTAGATCACAGTGTCCGCCAAGCACCCAGCGAGGAGGACTGACGATGTGGCGGCGAGCGCTCGTGGCGGTCGGCGCGATGGCGCTCCTGATCGCAGCCAGTTCGTCTGCATCGACACGCTTCAAGACACGCGACGGCTTGCCGATCGACGATATCCGTGTTCAAGGCAACCGCGAGATCGGAACGCATGAGGTGCTCGCCGCCCTCGACCTCGGACCGGACGACTTTGAGAACGCCGTCAAGACGATGCGCGGCGTGCTCCCCTACTTCTCCGTGGTTGACTGGCGTGTCTCCGTGGAGGGTGGCAGCCGGATCGCCACCGTTCGCGTCATTGAGGGCGTCCACGGCAGTGGTCCCTTCGGCACGCATGGACACGCGTCACCGACGTTCGCCCTGAACCGAGTTTCTGGCTTCGACTTCGGTGTGCGCGCCGAGGTGTGGAAGCATCCGAACCTGCGGACGCCGCCACGCGGCAGGCTGTTCGTGGGCATCAGCCGCGCTCTGTCGGGCGGTTTCACGTCGGCAGAGGGCGGCGCGTGGGTATCCGCCGGATGGTTCCGCGACCACGGTCTGCGGATAGGCGGTAGAGGGTATCGTGGTATCGCCGTGTTCGACGCGCTGGCGCAGCCGGAGGACTCGGAGCAGTTCGTCATGGCGCTGCTCTACAACGGGGAGTTGCGAGACTACTATCTGCGGACCGGCGCGGAGGCGAGTGTGCGGTGGGCGAACGAACACGAGTCCCGCGTGCTCGAACTCGCCCTGGTCGATGAACAGCACGATTCACTGTCTGCCGAACTGGATTGGAGCCTGTTCGCTCCACGCGGAACGGCTCGAACCAACCCCGCTGCGACCGAAGGCGATCTCAGAAGCATCGTCGTGCGCATTCGGTCACAGTCGTCAGACTCACGGTACGCCATCGACGCGGAGGCGGAGCACGCTCCCGACTCCGGTTCCGCCTACTTCGCGTTCACCCGGGCGCGCGCGCAGACGACGGCTCGATGGCAGGCGGGCAGATACGGCGTCCGGGCGCGCCTATTGGTGGGAACGACCGACGGCGAGCCACCCATCCAGCGACGGTTCTGGATCGGCGGTCCCGCGTCGGTACGGGGCTACGACATCGGCGAGTTCGTCGGCAGGCACGTCATGCTCGCGAACGTCGAAGTGCTGCGAGGTCCCTTCGTCGTGTACGTGGACGTAGGACAGACGGCGGACATTGCCAGCGATCTGGGCGACGAGACGCCGCCCGCCGGAGTGGGTGTCGGGTTCCGACTCGGCGATGGCTTCCGAATCAATCTCTCCCAGGCACTTGACAATCGGTCCCCAGAGGCACACATCCGTTGGGCGCGGATGTTCTGAGTCGTCGAGCTCCAGAGCCGTCAGCGCCGCCGTTTTGCCGGGCGATTCGCGCGTATGCTAGTATTAGCTGGTCATTACGCCTGATCGCGCGTCACTGCGCGCTCCGTTCGACGCTCT
>VGLH01000096.1 GCA_016866785.1 Candidatus Poribacteria bacterium | reverse complement strand
TGGCTGCGGAAGTTGGCGGCGAGCCCGGTGACTGCCTGCGGTGGCTCGCCGATGACCCACCGGCTGATGCTCGCGCCGTAGCAGCAGTAGTCGAGCAGGGCTCCGCCGCCGTCTGCCGCGCTGTGCCACCACTCGGCGCCCTTCTCGTCATCGGAAAGGCTTGCCAGGGGACCCATCGAGCCGGAGCGGCGCTTGTACTGGAACACGTCGCCGATCTCTCCGGCCTCGACCATACGCTTCGCGAGCCGCAGAGACGCGCCCCACGTCGAGGGCCAGTTGATGCAGAGGACGACCTCCTCGCGGCGGGCGACGCGTGCCATGTGGAGCGCTTCGGCGTAAGACGCGGCGGGCGGTTTCTCGACCAGAACGTGCGCTCCGGCTGCGGCGATGGCTTCGGTCACCTGACCGTGTCGCGCGTTCTCCGGGCAGGCGATGACGATGTCGAACTCCTCCTCGTCGAGCATCTCCTCGTAGTCCTCGTAGACCTTCTCGATGCCCGCCTTCCCCTGCGCGTACCGCAGGTTCGCGATGCGGGTCATCGGTGCGTCCGACAGCGTCGCCGTTGACGGCACAGTGTCCGCGCACGCGACCCATTCGACGTTCGGGAGCGCGTCGAACTGGTCGATCAGCCACGTGACGTGCATGTGTGCGAACCCGACGATGCCGACGCGGTAGGTCTCCGCCATGCCTGCGTGCCTCCGTGAATGGAACTGCATGCGACGCCGCTGACGAGGAAGCGCCGGTCGCATTGTTCATGACACGAGAGCGGAACGCAAGGGCGACAAACAAGCAGACAGCCCCCTGCGTGTGAGGGCTGTCTGCTGATGGGTCCGTACCTCGCCGAGATGTCACCGACGCAGGTCCGCCCACACGGTTGGCAGCTTGCCCGATGGCTGCACGGCGAGCCCGCCAGGCGGCGTGATTGACAGCGAGTGAATCCACAGGTTCCGATCCTTGGCAGGCGGCGGATCGGGTATCCACGCGTCGTTGGTGAACCAGATGCCAATCTGCCCCTTGAGCCCTGCCTCGGAGATCGCGACGGCAGACTCAATGACCGCCCAGTCCTGCCCCTTCTTGGAGTCGGCGCGAGCCTTGCCGGTCATCAGGCTGATCTCTTTGTCCGTCTGACCCTTGACGTTGTTGACGTCGACGATCGTCTTCGCCAGCTTCTTGATGCCCTTCTCGGTGTAAAGGCGCACGTCGAACTCCGCCCATACGTCCGCCTTGGTGTCGGCTTCGTCGAGCTGATCGCTCTTCGCCTTGACGACGAACTTGTATTCGCCCTTGGTGGGGAACACGACCCAGTCGTCGGACATGATCGGTTCGCGGGCTCCCCAGTAGTGCCAGCCCTGTCCGGCGGCTGCGGGGATCGCGCCGTGGAAGTTGCCTAGGTCGAGGAATCTGTGACCGTCCACGTTCGAGAGCTTGGAGCCCTCGAACGTCACCGGGAGCGTGACGTCCGCCGTGGCGGCAGACGCGAAGAGGAGCGTTCCGAGAACCAGGCAGACAGATAGGACGCAATAGCGCATGGGTTTCTCCCTATCCTTGTCGGGCAGCCGTCCGAACGGGTTGTCTGCTGGCTCTTGCGGCTGCTCAAGCGCCACCGATCCGGCGCGCCGTCAGCGCGCGCCGCAGGCTTGCAGGCACGCCTGCATGTGTCCGCGCGACTCGGCGGCGATCCCGCAACACTGCTCGAGGCTGTACTCCTTCGCCCCGATGACCTCCAGATCGACGGGTCCCTTGTACCCGTTCTCGTGCAGCACCCGCAGGTATCCGACGAGGTCGATATCGCCTCGGCCGTTCGCCTGCATCTCCGGTTTGCCGGGAGACTGCTGCCGACCCTTGCAGTCGCGGATGTGGATGTGCTTGACGCGCGACACGACGGCGGCGACCGCCTCGACCGGGTTCTCGCCCGCCCGGTAGATGTGCGACGGGTCCATGTCGATCCCGAACGCTGGCGACGTGATCTCCTGCATCGCCCGGAGCGTCGTCGGCGTGTTGTAGATGCTGCCGCCCACGTGCGCCTTGACGCAAAGCGTCACACCGTACCTCGCTGCCATCTCGGAGAGCTTGCCGAGGGAGTCGATGACTTTGGGCCACGCCTCTTCGTCGTCGGATTTCCCCCCGGGACCGCAGTTGACGACGGGGATGCCGATCTCGACAGCCGCCTGGAACGCCTGCTCCATCGTCGCCGGGTCCTGCGACGGCTGCTCCATCGCGAGCAACTCGAGGCTGTAGTCCTTCGCCAACTGCTTGATGCTCGCCGCCAACTCCTTCCATCGCCCGAGGACGAGATGTTCGCTCATCCCGCCGATGGCGGAGACCTCGATGCCGTCGTAGCCCGACATCGCGATGCATCGAAACGCCGTCTCCATGTCGTAGCCGCCGAACAGAACCGAGTTGGCTCCCAGTTTCACGGTGGGTCTCCTCTTGCCGAATCGTTGTCGAGCTCAGTCACATCTTAGCCGACCGCTGCGAGGCGCATCATAGGGTGTACTCGGAGCGATAGACCTCCAGCGAGTACTGGAAGTCGTCATAGTCGATGTTTGTAGAGAGTGAATGATCGGAACCGTAGACGAATCGCGCTCCCCGCGCCTTCATGCCACGGATGAAGCCTGTGACGCCGGCGCGGATCACATCGCGGTTGCCGCTTTCGAGGATCCGCGCGTCGAGACCGCCGACGAAGGCGATCCGGTCGCCGTAGCTCTCAGCGAAGGCGAAGATGTCGTTGCCCGCCTTCACCTCCATCGGGTTGAGCCCGTCGAACCCGGCGTCGACGATCAGCGGCAGCGCCGCCGCCTGATAGCCGCACGAGTGGAGAACGACCGGCAGGTCGTAGCTGTGGAAGAAGTCCACCATCTCGCGGTAGTACGGGAAGATCACCTCATCGAGGACCTTTGGGCTGCAGAACAGCCGGTCGCGGTAGCCCAAGTCTTCGTAGAGCCAGACACCGTCCGGCAGACCCGCGTTCTCGAACAGATGGCGGAATCCGGCGATGTAGAGATCGGTATAGACGCGGTTGAAGTCGTGAATCCACTCGGGATCAGTCAGCAGGGCGGTGTACATCGTGTAGTCGCCCATGCTTCCGCGCATGTTCTCCCAGATGAACTGCGTCCCGAAGTGCGCCCAACGTCCCTTCGCCCGCCATGTCTCCAGGTTCTTGGCTACGGCGGCGGCGTCGCCGAACCTGGATGGGTCGATCTCTGCCACGAGCGGGCGATAGTCCCGCTCCCATACATCCCGATCCGTCATCAGGAAGTCGATGTGCTCCGGCGTGCCGGACTTGTGTTTCCACCACTTGAGGGCGGCTCCGGCTCCGTTGCGCACGATCCGCCACTCGTCGGTCTCTTCGAGCACCTCGTGGACGCCGCGCTTGGGGAGCCAGTCGAACCACCCGCCGCACCCGACCAGGTCGAACCCGAAGTGCTCGACGGCGCTGACGGGGTTGCCGTTCGCATCGGTGGGCATCCCCTGCTTCGCCCATTTGCGGACCGTGTCGCCCCACGGCGAGTCGTGGATGGGGATGTGGTCGGCGGGCAGATGGCGCAGCATCGCATCGACGGCTTCACGTCCGGTCTGCATGGCGAACCCTCCGGGAACGCTTGACGATTTCTGCCGCCGAGCGTTCCTATCGGCGTCGGGTGAACGAACGGCTGGCGTCAGTTGCCTGCGGCGCGCTTCTCGCGTTCCTGAATCCGCTCTTGGAGCTTCCTCGCGGCTTCCGGATCGCCGATGTGCAGCGTATCGTATGCCTCCTGAGAGGAAGCGAACGGCGCATCGCGCCCGGCGAGGAAGTTGTGGTAGATCGGCGCGGGTCTGCCCGTCTCGCGCGTGCGCCGATCGATGTGGCGACGCATGTGCGCTTCGAGCATCGCGACGACCTCCGGCTCCTCGGCGGCTACATTCCGGTGTTCGCCGGGATCGCTGACCAGGTTGTAGAGCTCGACCTCCGGCTTGTAGTGGAAATCGGGCTCCAGCGCGTGGATCAGCTTCCAGTGCGGCGTCCGCCAGCCGTGCTTGTGCATCCACGTGCATTCTGTGAGGTAGAAGGTGGACTCCGGTTCACGGGGTTCGCCTCGCATGAGCGGGCACAGGCTCCTGCCGTCGAACGCGTCGTCTACGGGGATGCCGAGGAGCTCCAGCACGGTCGGGACGATGTCCTTCGTCTGGACGTAGTCGCGGTGCCTCATGTTCGCCGGCGTCTTGCCTGGAAGGACGAACGCTAGCGGGATCGTCAGCGTCGGCTCGTAGAGCCCGTGGTGATCGTAGTGGCAGCTATGTTCGTAGAGCGTCTCGCCGTGGTCGGCGGTCAGGACGATCAGCGTGTTATCCGCTTGCCCAGTCTTTCGAAGCGCCGCCCGGATGTTGCTGATGCACGAGTCCATGTACGCCACCGCGCCGTCGTACTGGGCGTCCATGTACTCCTTGTCGGTACATCCGGGCGGGAACCAACTGATGAAATAGTCGCGGAACGGCTTGAAGTCGTAGAGCTCTTGGAGGGAGCCTGGATTGTCCGCGAACTCGTTTCCTCCGTAGAACATCCTCTCGAACGGCGCCGGGGGCAGGTACGGCGTGTGCGGATCCATGTGACGGAGGAACAGAAAGAACGGCTTGTCCTCGGCAGCGAGCCGTTTGAGCTCGGGGATCGCCGTCGCGTTCATGCTCTCCGCCTTGGGGCTGCGCCCGTCCTCGCGGTTTCCCCACCCGGCGAAGTTCAGGTTCGTCTCGAAGCCACGGATGTTGTATCCCACCGTCGAGGTGTTGTACCCCGCGTCGCGGAGGATCTCAGGAAGCGTCCGATGCCCTGGGGCGATCTCGCCCCGGTGACCCAGCGCGACGACGTTCGTGCCGAAGCAGTCGAGACCCGTCAACATCGACGAATAGCCGGGCGTCGTCGGGATGCTCGGCGCGAAGCAGTGCTCGAACACGATGCCGCCGGAAGCCCACCGGTCGAGGTGAGGGGTCGTCAGACGCGGATAGCCGTAAAGGCTCATGCGGTCGGCTCGCAGGCTGTCCACACCGAAAAACAGGAGGTTGGGCTTCTTTGCCATAGGTCCGAGTCCTTCTTCGCGAGGGGGTCGAGCGGGACCGGGCGTTGCGCTGGGTCAGCATACTAGATACGGGCGTCGACCATGTCAACGGCTCTCGCGGAAGATCGCACCGACAGCGGTCGTCGAGGCGCGACGAAGGTCTGTGCCGTCAGAGCACTTTGCAGGCGCCAGCCGGACTGTCATAGGATAGCCGAGCCCGATCGATCCTCACATGTCCAGTCGGGGAAGGAACCGTATGGACAACGGATCCGACGCAGGTGCGACGCCCGCATGGGTGCGTGAACTGGTCGCTCTGTTCACCTTGGCGGTTGCCGTGGCATGGCTCGCCTATGTGTTCACGCGTCCTTCTTTCGCTCCCCGCACGTGGATCACGCATCCTGTGACCGGAGGAGCGATCCTGTTCGTCCTGCTTCCGCACGCCCGGGCGTCTCTCGTGCGGCGCGCCGTGCTCATGGTGATCGGCTTGGTCTGCCTGTGGCTGGCTGGCGCGACCGCCACGGTGTGGACGCCATTCGCGCTGGCGCTGTCCATCGCGTACTTCCTCCGATTCCTGTCGCGAGCCCTGCGGACGATTCATCTGCCTGGCGGACGCGTGCTGCGTCTGCCGAGGTTCTCCGCCAACGCGGTCATCGTGGTCGCGTTCGTATCCATCGCGGCTGCCGGTCTCTTCGTCGTCGTGCCGGGCGTCGTCCACCAGACCGCCCAGTTGGCAGAGGGAGCCGGTGTCGCCTACCGCGAGGCGTTTCGGTTCCGCACACAGTCCCTGCCCCTACAGATGGTGAACCCGAACGCCCAGCCGCCGCAGACGCTCGCCGAGGACGTGAGCGCCTACGGAAAGTCCTGGCCCTCTGGAACCGAACTGACCTCCGAGGTGCGCGCGGCGATGCGACAATACGGCGTGACGGTCGTCACCGTACGAACCGACCCGCTGTTGACGAACTGGCTGGCTGAGAGCGCTTGGGTCGGCTCGCTCAAGTCCTTCTGGCAGCGAATGTTCGGCGACGAGTTCACGACATCGGCGGTGCGTTACCTCGAGGGCAGGTTGGGAACCGTGACGAAGGGAGCGACGGACTCCGTCGCGTGGTTCTTCAGCCTGTCCGGACGAGTTCTGTCGAGCGCGCTGGGAATCGCCATGGTCGTGATCTTCTCGCTGATCGTGCTCGCGTATTTCCTGCCGGCTCGCGAGGCTTACGTCGCCGCGTTCTTCCGTCTCTTCCCGGAGGAGTCGCGCGGCAGAGCTCGGCGCATCGCCTCGATGATCGACGACAACCTCACCGCCTTTCTGCGAGGGCAAATGCTGGTCGTCGCCTGCGTCTCGGTTCTCTCGGCGCTTGCCTACTGGCTCGCCGGGACGCCGTTCCCATTGCTGGTAGGGGTCGTCGGCGGCCTGATGAACACGATCCCGAATGTCGGCGTGTTCCTCGTCGGCGTGTTCGCCTTCGGCTCGCTGGTGGTCGGGACGATTGTCGGGTTGGAACCGCCGATCGCGTTGGCGATCTACGTCGGCGGGTTCAACGGGTTCCTGCTCCGAGCCCTGCTGATACCCGTGGCCGTCGAGGTCGTGCAACTCATCGACAACTCGCTGATCTCACCACGGGTGATGAGCCAAGCCATTCATGTCGATCCGCTGCTGATCATGTTCTCGGTGCTTCTCGGAGGCACTCTCTTCGGCTTTTGGGGCGTGCTGCTCGCGGTTCCTGCGCTGGTCGTCATCAAGTCGGCGTGGGACGCGTACCAGTCGGAACGCGGGTGACCCGCGCACGAAGCAGCAGGCGCGCCAGCGGGCTGTAGGACTCGTCGGACGAGTTCATCGGAGCCGCTGCCCCGACCCACGCAAACGCTTGACAGGATGGGCTCCCTATGGTAAACCCAACCCGTCTTTCCTGCGTCCGGCGCGGTCATTCGACCTCGCCGACGATCGCGCAACCGGGTCATAACGCGTTGCCGCTCCGGTTACTAAGGTGTTGCCGATGAAAAGATGCTGTCCGCGCGGAACCACGGACTTCGGGTGGCTGCGGCGCTGGATCGCCGCATGGACTCTCTGCTTCCTGGCGGGGGCGACCGTCACGAGCGCCGTCGCGCAACGCGCCGAGCTCGCACTATCACAGGATGCGGAGATGATCCGCCGCGCCGTGCGGATGGACAACATCAAGCGAGACATCGCGCGCCTTTCCGCGCTGGAAACCCGCGTCACCGGCTATCCCGCCTCGGATTCCGCTGCCAAGTACGTCTTCGACCGCTTCCAATCTCTCGGGCTCACCCAAGTCGACTCGCGCACCTTCTCCATCGCCGTTCCCATCGACCAGGGCACGGGGCGGCTGGTGGTGCAGGGCCCGGACGGAGTCGAGATCGCGTCGATTCCGGTTCGCGGCTTGTGGCCCAACCTCGTGCGCGCGCCCTTCCTGGCGAATGGGTTGCAGCACAAGACCGCTCCGGGCGACACGCTGGACTCGATCGCCCATGCCTACCGCGTGGACGCGACGGCAATCGTCGACGATCCGCGCAACGACGAACTGCGCAATCAGCGACAAGACGGGCTGGACAACGACAACGACGGCTTGGTCGACGACGCCGACCTCGACGGCGAGATCACGCCGGTCGCGGGCTCCAACGTCTTCATTCCGACGGGCGGCATGACCGGCAGGCTGGTCGATGGCAAATCATGTCGGCTGGCGGACTTCAACCGCAAGCCCGTGGGCGGCTTCTGGTACCCGGTGCAGTCCGGCGACTCCATCGAATCGATTGCCCGTCAGTTCCGCGTCGCGCCGGGCAGCATCGTGGACGACGTGCTCAACGTGCATCTGAGCCGTAGCCACGACGGCATCGACAACAACGGCGACGGTGTGATCGACGAGTACGGCGAGATCGAGCCGACGTCGGTGATCCAGGGGTGGGCTCGAGACGGGGTCGACAACGACCGCGACGGGCTGGTGGATGAGACAGCGTCCAGCGATCGGGCGGGCGTCTCCGAGGCTGCCGTCTTCGTGCCGCGTGGAGCCGTCGTGCTGGCGGACTTCAACTCCGGTACCGAGTGGATCAACGCGGCGATGCTCGGGGCTCAAGCGATCCTCTTCGTAGAGCCCGACGAGACGATCCGCGGCGAAGCCGAAGACAAGTTTCTCACCGTCCCGGCGAACATCCCGCGTTTCTGGGTCGCGAAGTCAGATGCCGCCTATCTGAGGAGCCTGCTGGGTACCGACGGCGGCGCGACGACCGAAGCCACCGTGCAACTCACCGCCGATGTCCGCTGGGAGAAGCGGACGGGGCAGAATATTCAAGGACTGTTGCCCGGCTCCGACCCCGTCCTGCGGGATGAACTCATCGTCGTCCAGGGCTACTACGACTCCATGTCCGTGGTTCCCACGCTCGCCCCGGGAGCGGAGACGACCGCGGGCATCGCCACGATCTTCGAGCTGATTCGGCTCCTGAACACGCCGGAGTTCCAGCCAGCGCGCTCGGTGCTGTTCTTGGCGACGGGAGCCCACTTCCAGGGCTTGTCCGGCATGCGGGCGTTCATGGAGGGCATCAGCCAAGACAACGTCTCCGTGATGCGGGAGATCCGCGACGACCTGAAGTCCGACGTAATCGAGTTCCAGGAGTTTGGGCGTCGCATCGCGCTGTCGCTCGACCGAGGCTATCTCGTCGAGTTCAGACCCTCTTTCCATCACCGCGTCAACAAGCTGTCGTCGGACCTCGACGCGCTGGTGACGAGCCTGAACGACCTCTCGCGGATTCAGGGGCAGATCGACGGGCTGGCGTCATCGCGCCAGGCGGCGAAGGAGCAGGAACGGACGCGGCGGATTGCCGACCTTTCAAAGAACCGCGACCGGCAGGAGTTCACCGAAGAGGAGAGGGCGCGGCTCGAAGTGAGTCTGGCGCGCGCCAAGGCGAGCGCGCTCCAGACGGCGCAGTTCCTCAAGGAAATCGTGCGATCCATCGCGGCGCTGAAGGCGGAGACGCTCGCCGAAGCCCGAAAGACGGAACACGAACTCCTGACTAGCATCGCACTGCCCATCGCCAAAGTCGATGTCTGGGCAGTGCAGCGGCTAATCGCGCAGATCCGCAGCGGCGAGATCGGCGGAGCTTTCGAGCGAGGTCCGGAATCGAGTCTGCTCCCTTACACCGATCCAGGTACGCTGCCGGCGGAAGCCGTCGGAACCATGTCGCGGATCGACATCCCAGGGTTCGGCGCCATCGATCCAGCCGCCTCGCTGAACGATCTGCGGCCCGCGCTGGAGGGTTGGGAGGTAACCACCGGCCGGATCGCGGAGTTCTACACGCCATACCGCCTGCTTCAGCGACATCTGACCGCGGCGGAGCTGGGGCGCATCCGCGCCGCCCAGGCGACACTCCACGGCAGAACGTCCAGCCAGTCCAGCGCCGATCTGGCTCGGTCCGAGATCGCGCTACTGCGCAAGGCGGCGAGCTCGGTCGACGCGCGGGGTGGAGACGCGAATCCTGACGCCGAGGCGATCCGGAACGCGGAAAACTCGTCGTATCGACAGGCACAGCCGCTCCTCGAGCGGTATCTCACCGAGGACGAACTCCGGGCGCTGAAACCGCTCTACCGTGAGCTTTCGGACGCCAAAGCGCGCGACATTGCGCTGGGCGAGATACGGCGGTACCTGAACATCGCGGCGCGGCAGGCGCGGATGGAGAAGGGAACCATCGGCGCGCTCCTGGCATCGGCAGAGCAGGGCGTGTTCGCGCGCGACTTCCGACCTCAGGAACTGCTCGCCCTGAGGAACCATCTGAGCGATGGTGAGTACGTCGAGCTGCTTGGAACCCACGCCCAGACGTTCGCGGAACACGAACGCGAAGCGCTGCTGACCGAAGTCGAGCGACGCGCGTTCAACGACGTTCTGGAGCTCGAACAGCTTCGCGCGAAGCTGCCGGCGCTCGAGCGCGACTTCGTCGAGGACGAGAAGCGTCTGCTCCGTAACAACCTCCTCACTCTGCGCAACAGCCGACTGCGGAACGTCCACAAGCGCATCGAGCGCGTCTCGCGCATCGACGGCGCCGAATACGAGCGGCGGATCGCCAACGTCGTGCAGGCGGTTCAGCTTCAAGACGAACTCAACCGCTACTACCAGTCGCTCGTCGTCTCGGTCGATCTGTCGACGCAGGGCAGCCAGCTCGGGGTGTTCTACAAGGGCTGGTTCTACAACGACAACCGCGAGTTCGAGCTGCGCCGCGAGTTCGCGCCCATCGGCAACAAGCTCGTCGAGTACGCGACCAACGCGAGCCTCAAGCAGAATATCGAGGCGCTACGCCGGTTCCCCGACGACTACGTGCGCCAGGCGGTTCTCTCAAGCCAGTGGGCGATTGCGGATCGACTGGACAAGGTCGAGGCGCTGGAGGGCAAGACCCTCGAGACGCTCGTCTTTTCCTATTACGACCAGTTGGCGTCGCTCGGAGGCGTCAGCCGTCTGATGAAGCTGCAGTTCGAAGACATGCGGCAGAAGGGCGAGCCGTCGCAGTCCATGCTCAAGGACATGGACTACATCCGCAAGGAGGTCGAGCGGCTCGTGCGCAACGACGTGCGCGAGGCGCGCCGCAGCCGCAAGTCGACACAACGTCTATTCGCGCGAGTCGAACGCATGCTGGCGCTTCGCAGCGTTCCGGTGGAAGACCTGTCCGACGACGAGATCAACGACATCAAGACGCTGATGGTCATCGCCGGGATCACGGCGAAGTCGAACTTCGTCAACGCGATCAGCGCGAGCGGCGGCAAGACCTGGCAGACGTACGTTCCCGGGAAGATCGCATTCGATTCGGAAGTGGCGACGCTGTCCGGCAAGACCGGGATCGCCTTCGCAACGGTTGACGACAGCCGCGTCCTGACCGACACGCCGTTGGACACGTACGGCAGGCTCAACTACACGAACCTCCAGCAGCAGGTCGAGACGCTCGCCTCGCTGATGATCCAGGTGCTCCGCGACCCGAAGATGCCGACGTCGGCGCGGGTCGGCAACTTCTACTGCACGCTGTCCGGGCGTGTGCTGCAGTACGACGCCCGCGAGAGCGCCGTGCCGCAAACGCCGGTTCGCAATGCGCTGGTCGCCATCCGCCAGCAGAACAAGACGATGATGGGCGTGCGCGGCGACCTGTTCGTGCTGGGCGACCAGAAGGGCAAGTACGACATCTCCGGCTTGGCGATGGAGGGTCGCGCGACTTCGCGTCCCGGCGGGACGCAGGAGACGGAAGCCTACGTCCTCGACCCCGAGTCCGGCGACATCGTCTATGCGCCCGATCTCGGCAACTACGGCGCGAAGATCTATCCGAACAAGGTCGCCATCAACCGGCGGCTCGTCGGGGCTCCCATCGTCGTGTTCCCATGCGTCAGCACGACGATCTACGACCTGGTCGATCAGCGCTACCTGCGCACCCTGACGCAACTCGAAGTCTACGACGCGGACCGCGACGCGCCGCCGGAGCGTTATGGTATCTCCCGACCCTGGGTTCAGCCGATGGTGTCGTCGGCGGAACCCATCGCGCTCGTCTACTCGGAACCGGGGTCGCGCATCAAGGTCAGCATGGCGTCCGGCTTGCTCGGTAAGCTCCTGTTGCTCATCAAGGCGACCGCGACCAACGTGGACAATCCGACGCTCTACACGGGCGAGGGGTTCGTCGTTCGGGAGAACGGCTCGATCCGCGTGACGCCGTACGTGGTCGTCCAGGACATGTGGAACCTGGACCAGTCACGCATTGCGCTCTACCAGCGGTATGGCATCAGCAACAAGCGGCTCGAGGAGCTTCACGCGGACGCTTCCACGCTCCTCGGACGAGCGGAGCAGGAACTGTCGCAAGCGAACTACAGCGACGCGCTCAAGCTGGCGCGCGCCTCGTGGGGCAATGAGTCCATCGCCTACCCCGACGTGAAGGCGACCGGCAACGACGTGGTTCGCGGCGTCATGTTCTACCTGTTTCTGCTGCTGCCATTCGCGTTCTTCCTCGAACGTCTCCTGTTCGCCTTCACGAACATCAACAAGCGCATCGGCGCGACGTTCGGCATCTTCCTGCTCGTCTTCTTCTTCCTGAGCCGCGTGCACCCCGCGTTCGAGATCGCCGAGACGCCGTTCATCATCCTGATCGCGTTCGTCGTGCTGGCGCTGACGATCGTCGTCATCTCGATCATCATCCGCAAGTTCAACGAACAGCTCGAAAAGATGAAGCGCGAGAAGTCGAAGATCTACAAGGCGGACGTGGGACGCCTGTCCGCTAGCGCCGCCGCGTTCTCGCTGGGCATCTCGAACATGCGGAAGCGGCGCGGACGCACGATGCTGACGTGCGCCACGCTGGTCGTCTTGACCTTCACGGTCATCTCGTTCACATCGGTGCGCAGCGAGATCCGCGCGAACGCGACACGGATTCCTGGTATCACGCCCGTCTATCAGGGCGTTCTGGTGCGCGACCAGTATTGGCGGACGCTGGAAGAGCCCGTTCTCACGGGTATCCGCAACGACTTCAAGCGCTCGACGGTGACCGTCGCCGGCGAGGAAGGGCGGGAAGCCGTCGCGGTCACGAACAGTGTCGCACCGCGCGCTTGGTACGAGTCGGCGAGCATCGGGAACCAGTCGTCCGTTCTGCTGGAGAACCGCGCCGGCGACAAGAGCTACGCGGTGAACATGCTGATCGGCATGTCGCCGGAGGAGCCCCGCGTCACGCGAATCGACTCGAAGCTCGTCTACGGTCGATGGTTCGCAGAAGGGGAGGACGGCGCGTACGTCACGGTTCTCCCGAAGGGCGTGGCGGATTCGCTGGGGGTCACCGAAGAGGACGTGATCAACGGGGCGGCGGCGGTTCGGCTCCTGGGAGCCGAGTTCAAGGTCGTCGGCGTGCTGGGTATCGACTTCAAGGAGCTCACCGACCTCGACGGCGAGGAGCTCACGCCGGTCGATTACCAGCTCTTGCAGCAGCAACAGTCGCGCGGGGCTCAGGACAGCACGCTCGAAGGCGAACTGCAGAAGTACCAGCATCTCCCGCCGGATGCCGTCGCGATCCTGCCGTATGACATCGTCATGTCCCAGGGCGGGAACCTGAAGTCGATTGCCGTGAACATGGAGGACCCGGGGCTCGAACTGCCGTCGGGGACGACGATCTCCCAGAAGATCGACGCGACCATGGGTCCCCTGATGAAGCGGTCGGCGCTCGACTTCTTCGTCGGCAAGGGCAGGAACGTCCACCTCTACAGCTCCATCGGGGCGACCTCGACGGAGCAGATGAGCAACCTCTTCATCCCGGTTCTGATCGCGGCGCTCATCGTCCTGAACACGATGCTCGGAGCCGTGTACGAGCGCGTCCGCGAGATCGGCATCTACAGTGCCGTCGGGTTGGCTCCCGTCCACATCGCGTTTCTGTTCATCGCCGAGGCGTGCGTCTACGCCGTGCTTGGAGCCGTGCTGGGGTACCTGCTGGGTCAGATCACCGCATGGACTCTGGTGCAAACGGGATGGCTGGCGGGACTGACGCTCAACTACTCGGCGCGGTCCACCGTCTACGCGACGATGATCGTCATGATGGTCGTGTTGGGATCGACGATGTATCCCGCCATCAAGGCGGGACGCATGGCGGTTCCCGATATCGAGCGGAAGTGGCGACTGCCCGATCCCGACGGCGACGAATGGAACTTCGACCTGCCGTTCACGGTGCTGGGCGAAGAAGCGCTCGGGCTGAACATCTTCATGCGGGATTACTTCGAGGCGCATGCCGACGAGTCCGCCAGCGACTTCTACACGGAGAACGTCGCGTTCCAGCGTCTGAGGCAACCCGATGGGGCGAAGGACAACTACGCGATCGAGATGATGGTCTGGCTCGCGCCGTACGACCTGGGCGTCAGCCAGCGCATCAGCCTGCAAACGTCTCCGGTCGGCGGCGAGGAGGAGGACCTCTACCGCATCCATCTGACGGTGTTCCGCGAGAGCGGCGAGATCGCGTCGTGGAAGCGCGTGAACCGTCGGTTCCTGAACCTGATTCGGAAGCAGCTGCTCATCTGGCGGACGTTCAACGTCGAGCTGCGCGGCGAGTTCCATGCCCGGGGGCGCGAGGAGACCCAGCGCCTGGCGGGCGTCACGCCGGAGTTCGCCTCCGACTAGCCGACGTGCGGCTGATCGGCGCCCGTCGCGCGCAGGCTGGCGAGGGATGCGTAGTTCGTAACTGCTGAGGGAACCAGAGTGGCACGAGCAAGACGACGCAGCGAATCGCTCGCGGAAGAGATGATCTCATGGGCGAAGCGATACGAGACCGACGAGGGCGTTCATGCATTCGAATCCGGGCTGACCTTGAAGGTGCTGCTCGGAGCGATGTTCGTCGGCTTGCTCATGATGCCCGGCGCGATCTACCTGTCGCTGCAGACGGGTCAGCAGGCGGGTGGCGCAGCGGCTCCGTGGGTCGCGGTCATCCTCTTCACCGAGATCGCGCGCCGATCCTTCCAGACGGTTCGCAAGCAGGAGCTCTACATTCTGCTGGCGCTGACGGGCGCGGCGGTCGGAGCCGGCGGTCAGTACGCCGGATACGTGTACGACTCCTACTTCATCAACTCCCAACAGGCGGAATCCTACGAGATCGCCGACAAGATCCCCGACTGGGCGATCCCGCCGAGGGAGTCCAAAGCGCACGCGGAACGGTCGCTCTTCCACAAGGACTACTGGCTCGCCGCGCGGGACAAACAGACGGTGTTCGGGCTATCCGTGGGCCCGATCACGTTGATGCTCATCCTGCAGTTGCTGGGGCGAATCCGCCACATCGGGGGGAGCTATTTCTTCTTCCGGCTCACGGCGGACTACGAGAAGTTACCGTTCCCAATGGCTCCCGTGAGCGCACAGGGAGCCACAGCGCTCGCGGAGAGTACGGAGAAGAAAGAGACGTGGCGCTGGAGGGTCTTTAGCATCGGCTCCATCATCGGGATGGGGTGGGGACTCGTCTACGTGGGCGTGCCCCAGCTCACGGCGGCGTTGGGGATGTCGCAGCCGATCAAGATCATCCCGATTCCCTTCATCGACTTCACGCAGAGCATCGAGGGCTTTGCCCCGACGGGGACGCTGGCGATCACGACCGATGCCGCCGCGATCCTGCACGGATTCGTCCTGCCGCTACCCATCGTCATCGCCAACTTCGTCGTCCGGGTCTTCTCGGCCTTTTTCTTGAATCCGTGGCTCCATTCGCGGGACATCCTGCACACGTGGGAACCGGGCATGGATGTCCGGGTCACGGGTCTGCGGAACAGCCTCGACTTCTGGTTCAGCTTCGGCATCGGGAAGA
>VGLH01000095.1 GCA_016866785.1 Candidatus Poribacteria bacterium | reverse complement strand
TCGCCATGCACGCCATCATCGAGCAACACATCGAAGACCTGCGCGACCTCTGCGTCCGACACAGCTTCCAGCGGCTCGAGCTCTTCGGCTCTGCCGCGTCCGGTGAGTACGAGGCAGGCGCGAGCGATCTGGACTTCCTCGTGATTTTCCCGTCGGACCTGACGCCGATCGAGCACGCACGCGCGTACTTCGGTCTTCTCGAGGACCTTCAGGACCTGTTCGGCTGTCCGATCGACCTGGTGGAGGCACTGGCGATACGGAACCCATACTTGAGGGAATCGATCGAGCTGAGCAGGACGCTCCTCTATGCGGCATGACCCACGCATGTATCTGTACGACGTCGCGCGCGCCTGCGAGGCAATCGCGCAGTTCACGGACGGTGTGCCGTTCGTCGATCTGCTGTCCGATCCGTTGCTGCTCCCGGCAGTCGAACGCCAGTTTGCCATCGTCGGCGAGGCGCTCGCGCGAGCGATTGAGTTGGACTCGACCGTAGCCGACGACGTCACTGGCGCACGCGATATCGTCGCCTTCTGCCGAGCTGTCGCCGACCGCGACGAGCAGCTAAGCCTCGACAGGGTCTGGGATGCTGTCGAAGGTCGCGTGCCCGCCCTGTACCGCGAAGTCTCCGTGCTACTTGCCGATGATCGTTGACGCAATCGCCCGACGCTGCGACTCTCTCATGCGCCGTCCATTTCCTCCGCCTCGTAACTCTCATCTTGAGGACGCCATGACCCGCCCCAAGCTTGTGACATGCCGCCGCGCCTTAGTCATCGCGCTGACCGTCCTTCTGACGGAGCCTGTCTGGGCGCACGTCACCGGGACCTACGGAATCGCGCCGACGCTCCCGCCGGAGATCCCTGGCATCGACCGGCCGTTCCCACACGATACGCAGAAGTTCACCTTCGCCATCATCGGCGACAAGACAGGCGGCGGCGAACGCAACTGGCACATCTTCGACCGCGCCATGGACGAAGTGAGCCGGCTCCGACCCGACTTCGCGCTGATGGTCGGTGACCTGATCCAGGGCTACACACCCGACGCCGCCGAGATGCAGCGCCAATGGCAGGAGTTCAGCGAGCACGCCGAGCGGATCGAGGTGCCCTTCTTCTACCTGCCTGGCAACCACGACATCTCGAACAAGGCGATGTACGAGTACTGGTCGGCGAACGTCGGCAAGACCTACTACTCGTTCGACTACAAGGGCTGCCACTTCGTCCTTCTGAACACCGAAGAGGGCTGGCGAGCCGACGAGCTCCAGTTCGGCTCCGAGCAGATGGCGTGGCTTGAGAAGGACCTGGTGGATCACCGAACGGCGCGACATACCTTCCTCTTCATGCACAAGCCCGTCTGGTACCACACGGGCGACGCCCTCGCGCAATGGGAGCAGGTCGAGAAGTGGCTCGAAGCGCGTTCCTACGCCGTGTTCGCGGGTCACTTCCACAACTTGTCCTACGAGCAGCGACGAGACCGTCCGTACTTCGTCCTGAGCGCGACCGGAGCCGGACTGACGCCGCGCGCGGCTCTCGACCTCGGCGCGTTCCACCACTACACGACAGTGACCGTCGATGGCGGCGACCTCCACATCGCTATCATCGAGCCTGGCAGCGTCCATCCCCACGACATCGCCCCACGCGAGGTCTCAGATCGCGCGCGCGAGATCATTGCTGCCGAGTCGCGCATGCCGCAGCTCAACACCAGCGGTGGCGACGGCGAGCACGTGTTCCACCTGAAGAACCCGCTATCGAAGTCCCTGACGGCGCGCGTCGAATGGACGATTCCCGACGGCAGTTCCTGGCGCGTCATTCCGAGCCAGGCGACCTATGTGCTGAAGCCCGGCGAGTCGGCAGACGCCGTGTTTCGCGCGGTCTATGGGTCCGAAGGGCTCCTGGCGCTGCCGTCGTACCGCTACACGCTGACCTACGGCGACAGTGAGCTCTGGAGCAGCACCGGGCAGTTGTCGCCGATGGACATCGAGAAGATGACCTCGGTCACGCAGTGGCGCGTCGTCGGGCCCTTCCTGATGGACGCGTCGGGGGCTCCGCCTGCCGGTCAACCCACCTGGCCCGACTTCCTGGAGGCGTGGGGTCCGGAGCAAGGCATCCAGGACACCTACCAGACCGAAGCCGGACCCATCGGCTGGAGGGATGCTGACGCCGAGGCGAACGGCTGGCTCGATATGAACGCCATCTTCGGCGGCGACTACCGCATCGGCCATGCGCTGTCGCACGTCTACAGCCCCGACGAGCGTGTCGCCATCGCCGGCATCCTGTGGAGCGACGATGTGACGCGCGTCCTCGTCAACGGCGAGGTCGTCGTGCCAGTCCAGGGATACAATGAGATCGCGGGCACGCGGTTCTTCCTCATGCCTCTCAAGCCGGGCTGGAACGCGCTGCTCGTCAAGAACGGCGACGGCACGGGCAATTGGGGCTTCACGATCCGCGTGTCGGACCCGGACGGCGTCCTCAAGTTCGCTCGCCAGGTTCCGTGAGGTGACCGCTCGACATGGGAGATAGCATGAACCTCGACAAGGCGCTGGGTCGTCCGCGAGGTCTGCCGGTGACCATCCTCGCCGGCTTCCTCGGCAGCGGGAAGACGACCCTGCTCAACTACATTCTGTCGGCGAACCACGGGCTCAAGATCGCCGTCATTGTCAACGAGTTCGGCGAGATTGGCATCGACAATCAGCTCGTTATCGGCATGGACGGCTCCGACGACGTTATCGAGTTGAGCAACGGATGTATCTGCTGCTCGGTCCGGACCGACTTGTACGACGCCGTGCGGAACCTGCTCAAGAAGCAGCGCGACGTGGACTACCTCGTCATCGAGACGACGGGCTTGGCGAACCCCCAGCCCATCGCGCAGACGTTCTTCGTGCCGGAGCTCCAAGAGAAGACCTATCTGGACTCCATCGTGACCGTCGTCGACGCCGTCAACTTCCCGCGCGTCATGCGCGACTCGGAGGTCGCGGAGCAGCAGGTCGCTTTCGCCGACTTCGTCCTACTCAACAAGGTGGACGACGCGTTCGCAGAGGCTGTGGACGCGGTCGAGAAGCACATCCGAGGCATCAACCCGTTCTCGCGCATCATCCGCACGAACCGGTGCCAGGTCGATCTGAACCTGATCCTCGATGTCGGCGCGTTCGACCTCGACCGCCACTTCGACGCGCGCGAAGCGGAAGCCTTCCGCGCCGGAACCGACGCGCACGACCATGGCGACGATCACAACCACCACCATGACCATGACGCCGATCACGACCACGCGCACCACACCCACTTCGAACAGGAAGGCTACTCGACCGCGTCGTTCGTCTTCGACGCGCCCTTCGCTGCGAAGGCGTTCCAGGACTTCCTCGAGACGCTTCCTGCCGCCGTGTTCCGCGCGAAAGGAATCCTCTGGTTCCTCGGCGAGAAGCAGCGCGCGATCTTCAATCAGGTCGGCAGCAGCGTCATCGTGGAGTGGGGAAAGGGCTGGGGCTCCGACTCGCCGAACTCGCAGATCGTGTTCATTGGTAAGGACTTCGACAAGGCAACGCTGTATGACGGCTTGAACGCCTGTACCGTGCGACCGAAGGCATAGCCCGCCGCGAGGAGCGACACGTGCCACCCGTGTTCCTGTTCGTCCGCAGCCGGCATCTCGAACGGGACTGGCCGTTCGTCCACGATCGCATGGTGATGCGTCTCGGCGAGCTCGGGGAGCTCCGCGTGCTCGAGCCGACGTCCGACGCGCCCATCCACGAGCAGACGGATGTGGCTGATGTCGTCGGACTCGCGCTCTACGGCGGGAACCTCACTGCGGAGTGCGTGCGCGCGATGCCGAAGCTGCGGATGATCTCCGCGAACACGGACAACTCCGGCTGGGGCTTGCCGCTGGACGCCCTGGCGGAGCGCGACATCGCCATCATCGACACGACGCGCGCCTGGGCGCAGTCCGTCGCCGAATGCGCCGTCACGCTCGCCCTATGCCAGCTTCGGAGCGTCGGGCAGTGGCACGCCCGCATGTCCGCCGGGGAGCCCCTGTGGGACTACGCCTATGGCCAGTTCTGCGACGAACCCGACTTCGTCAACGGCGACTTGGGAACCAAGCGCGTCGGCGTGATGGGCATGGGGCAGATCGGCAGGCGGATCGCCGCGTTCTGCGTCGCGTTCGGCGCGGATGTGTGCGGTCACGACCCGTTCGTGCCGGACGCAGTCTACGATCGACTGGGCGTCGCGAAGGTCGATATCGACGCGCTGGTGGATCGGTCGCAGATCGTCTTCGTGGCGATCCCGCCTTCGCCCTCGGCGAAGCACCTGCTGAACCGCGAGCGCATCTACCGGCTGAAGAAGGGCTCGCTCGTGACGGTCATCACGCGGGCGCACGCCGTCGATATGGCGGCGCTGCGTGAGCGCATCGTCGCCGACGAGCTCGCTGGCGCACTCGACGTGTACGACGTGGAGCCCGTGCCGGTGGACGACTCGCTCCGCAATCGCCGGAACGTGACGCACACGCCGCACATCGCCGGACGCACGAAGGACGCGAATCTGCGAACCGCCGACATCACCGCCGACGAGTTCCACCGCATCCTGAATGGCGAACCCCCTGAGCACCGACTGACGCCGGAAGCCATCCGCGTCCGGACGCAGGCAGACGCGTGAGTCGTCAGAACCGCGCCGACACGAGCGGTACGGTGGGTTCCGCATGCGCACGTCCGGCGAACTCGCTTCGACCCACGCGCAGCGACGGAGCCGTGCGTCGCGCGGCGAGTCCTACCGGAGCGTCGCTGTCGGCGCTATGAGCGAAGGGGCGGAAGTAGCCCTGCTCCCTATCCCAGTTGCGCGTCAGGTAAGCGCCGACGGCGAGTCCGACGACCGATCCGATCCCCACGTTTCGCCACGCGACGCTCCCATCATCGACATCCCGTAGGATGCTGACGCCGAAGCCGTACAGCGTCCCGACAACCCCGCCCAGGTTGATGAGCCTCGTCCGCGCCCGACTCATGTCGAGGCGTGGAGCCGCCCACGCCATCGTCACGATGCCCACGTCGCCCGCGACCATCGCGGTGAGGATGATCGAGTCGCTGTCATCGACGTCCGCCGCTCTCGCACCGCATAGGGCTAGCCACGTCCCCCACATGCCTCCCAGGTTGATGAGTGACGCGTCGCCGGCGCTGAAGTCGCGGCGTTTCACGAGCTCTGTCGCGCCGAGCCAACCGATGGCGCCTCCGGCGATACTCGCAGCGATGCTGGCTTTCTCGTTCGCGTCGGCGACAGCGGCTGCGCCAGCCCCCTGCCAGATTCCCCATCTGCCCGCAAGGCTCACGAGCGAGCCCTGGCCCTCAGTCCACGGTACCCTCCGCACGTACGAACGCGTCGTCGCCACGCCGACCGCAGGCACGACCAGCACGACCATCCCGGCTGGTTCCGATTCCTCGACGTCGGCGATGATCAGAATGCCCACCGCTGCCCATGTCGGGAACAGCGTTCCGAAGGTCACCAGGCTCGTCTTCGTACCACCCGACAGCGGCTCTCGCGGGAAGCGCTGCGCGCGGAGGTCAGCGGCGTGTTCACGCGCGGCAGCGGCGCGAGTGAAGTCGGGATAGTCATCGAGCAGCCGGTCCAGCCGAGCGACGGAGGCGCGGTACTTGCCGTCCGCAGCGAGACGGAGCGCCTCTCGGTAGAGGACGCCGGCTTCTCGCTCTCTCAGCTCCAACTCGGTGCGCTGACACCAAACGACGGGCGGAGCCGTCCAAACGACGCACACGACGACGACCAGCAGACGCATGCTTGCCCTCCTAGAACGGAACACTGAGCGCCAGTCCTGGCGCCGGTGGCGTCCCGATGAGCCTTACGCCGGCAGTGGAAGGGGCTCCCAGCCTGCCGATGCCGCCAGCGTCGGGACTGGCTGCCTGCGGGCTTGTCGCGCTCCAGGCGTACGCCAAGCCAGCGGCGCTGCCGAGGATCAGCGTGAACGAGATAGCGTCATCGGACTCCATCTCAGTGAGCATGAGCACGCCGCTGGACGCCAGCATGCCTACGATACCACCCAAACTGATGAGATTCGCCCGACCAGCGGTCATGCTGGCTCTGCGCGCTGTGGACGCCGTCGCCGCAACGCCCAAGTCACCGGCGATGAGCACATACGCCAGTGCGTCGTTGCCCTCAAGCGCCAAGAGAGGCAGGCTGAGAGCCGCAAGGATGCTCGCCCACGTGCCGCCGTGGTTGATGTAGGCAGCTTCGCCAACCGTCAGGTCGGTAACGCGCGTCACGGCGGATGCCGCGGTGATCCCAGCAAGCCCACCTGCGATGGATCCGCGGATCATCTGCTTGCCGTTGTCATCGTCTCGCAGGATGGCGGCTCCGAGCCCCTGCCATGTCCCCCACCACCCGGCGAACCCGACGAGCGCCGCCTGCCCCTCGCTGAGCTTCGCGCTCCGAGTCAGAGCATGTGTCAGGATGAGACCGGCGGGCGCTCCGACCATGGCGCCCGCTGTTGCCGCCTTCACCTCGTCATCGGTGTCCATCAGAAGCGTTGTGCCGATCCCCAGCCATGTTGCATAGGCGGTGCCGAAGACGAGCGCCTCGGTCCTGCCTGTCTGGTCGAGTCCCCGCCGGCGCGTGCGCAGCAGCCCCAGCCGCTCGAGCCGGATCACTCGCTCGGCGGCGATGCGGGCGTGTGGAGTCGCGGGATGGAGCTCGATCAGAGCCTGATAACGGTCGTATGCGCTTGAGTAGTCGCCGTCGATGAGCGCCTTCAGTGCCGCGTCGAACTCGTCGTCTGCCGACTGCTCCTGGGCATGCGCGGCTAGTGACAGGACGCACAATAACGCAACGGCGAGGCGAGACCCATCACACACCATCAGTGACCTCCCGCGCCAATGGGTAAGCGCCACTCGGAGGTTGGGCGATACCTGATGCGAGCCGTCTTGCGGCGCGCCTGCATCGACTCCCTGGAGGACTCCGATCGGGAGTCGTGATGATGCTATCGAGCGTCGTTCGCCACGTCAAGGTGAGCCACGCTACCTGATACCGTTCGGGCTCGTCAGAAATCGTCCGGCGGCTGGCCTCGGTCGGGTCCCATGATCCGAGGGCGCCGCGCGTCTAGGGCAGCGGCTCGCCTCCATGGGCAGTGAGGTCGGCGTAAAGGGCGCGGAGACGGTTCGTCACGGGCCCCGGTTCACCGGTTCCGACTCGCCGGCCGTCTACTTCAAGGACTGGGCACAGTTCGCCGATGGTCCCCGTCGTGAACACCTCATCCGCCGTGTAGACCTCGGTGAGCGACAGGTTCTTCTCACGCACCGGGATGCTGGCGTCCTGAGCGAGCGACATGACGATCCCGCGCGTGATGCCCGGCAGGCAGCTATCGGCATGGGGTGTGAGCAGCACGCCGCGACGGACAACGAAGATGTTGGTCGCGTTCGTCTCCGACACGAAGCCGTTCAGGTCGAGCATGATCGCGTCATCGACGCCTGCCACATTGGCTTCGATCTTCGCCAGGATGTTGTTGATCAGGTTGTTGTGGTGGATCTTCGAGTCGATCGTCTGCGGCGAGTTCCGCCGGACGGACGCCGTGACGAGCCGGATGCCTGCCGACGAGTAGATGGGAGCCTTCCACTCGGCGAGAACGATGAGGCAGGGGCCCTCGCGGTTCAGGCGCGGGTCCATCCCCGACGTCACCTTGACGCCCCGGCTCAGCGTCAGGCGGATATGCGTCTCGTCGCGCATCCCGTTGGCGCGGAGCGTCTCGAAGATGGCGTCGCGGACGAACTCACGGCTCGGAACGTCCCGGAACGCCATCGCGTGCGCCGACGCAAAGAGCCGGTCAAGGTGCAGATCGAGCGCGAAGATGCGCCCGTCGTAGACGCGCAGCCCTTCCCAGACGCCGTCGCCGCCCTGCACCAGGCTGTCGAACACGGAGACCTTCGCCTCCGCGCGCGGCACGAGCCGGTCGCCGACGAAGACGTGGATGTTCTCGTTGCGTGGATCGGGCAGTTCAGCCATCCCGTCGCGCCTTGATCGCTACGGCGTACATCGACTCGTAATACGGTTGGCACTCGTCGAGCAGCGGCTTGAGGCGATCCGGCACGGGCTCCCGCTTGGGGCGGTACGGCTCGAACCCAGTCGAGCGATGGACGTTCGCATACCAGTGCGGAGCCCACACGCCATCCACCGGCTTGGGGCCCGGTTCCCAGGACAACATGGCTTCGTCGAACGGAATGCCGATCAAGGCGCAGAGCTCGCCCAGAACGCCTGGCGGGTCCAGCAGCAACTCGCGGGCGTCCAGGACCGGCGGCTCCTGACCCAAGCCACGAAGCTGGTCGATGAGCTCGTACTGCATGCGGAACCCCGTGTCACGCAACGTCGGGTCGTCGAGAACCCTCGCGAGCGACGTCACGACCTCCGCCGGATCGCGAGTCAGGATCACGTTGACCGTGTGCCGCATGAACGAGCGATCGATCTCGACCAGGTGGTGCGCCATCTGCTTCATGAAGAGAACCGGCACGTCGCAGGGTCCCAGGATCACGTCGCGGACGACGCGCTCGCCGTCGTTCTCCATCGAGGCGAGGACATCCGCCTTGCCTGGATGGTCAGCATCCGAAACGCGAAGGTAGTGAGCGTAGAGCGGCTCATCGAGCGCGCGCGTGTCGGGGCGCTGAGCGAACGCATAGAGCACCGCCGTCGAGACGTTCCGTGGACCCGACCAGAGGCAGATCCGCCTAACGTCACCCATGGCGCGTCCTCACGCTGACTCTTCGAGCAGTCGGACCATGTCGCCCCGACCGAGGTGCCGCGCCCATCCCATCGGCGTACTACGGAAGGCGATGTCCTGGATCGTCGTATCGGCGCCGGCAGCCAACACGAGCCGAGCGAGCTCGGCGTCGTCACGCTCGACGGCGATATGCAGCGGCGTCGCACCCCACTGTCCCGCGCGGCGGTTCAGGAGGTCCGGCGAACGACGAAGGAGCTCGCCGACACGATCCTTCCATCCCAGGTCCCACGCCGACACGATGTCGAGTGTTGCCCCGTGGCTGACAAGCCATTCAGCCGACTCTGGCTTGCCGCAGGCGATAGCCACGTCGAGAGGCGTCATGCCGCTCGCTAGAGGCGCGTCTAGGAGCGCGTTGTCGATGCTCGGACGAAGCGACGTCAGCGCATCGACATTCCCACACCCGACGGCTTGCCCAAACGCCACGACGGCCCTTGACGGCGGGTTTGCGCTCAGCCGAGGCACGTTGAGCCACCACGTGCAGCCGAACCCGATCGACTCGAATCCAACGCGCCGGTAGATGCGCTCTCCGTCCGCTGTTGCGTTGAGCGTCGCGAAGGCATAGCCCCGATCGCGCACCCACTGGCACGCCCGGACGACGAGAGCTTTCCCGATGCCTCGGTTCCGCGCGGCTTCTGCGACGCCACAGTCGTAGATGCCCGCGACGCCCCGATCGCCTTCGGTACACAGAACCACCGTGTTCCCGACGGGCTCGCCGTCCAGCCACGCCCCAAGCTGCAAGGCGTGCTCGCCCTTCGTGAGCAACCGTCGGGATGTGCGTCGGCTGTAATACGGGATGTTGTCGTTGCCCCAGTCCTCCGTTGTCACACTCTCGATGCGAACACCTATCGGAGCCGTGAAGCTCTCATCGAAGCGCGAAAGGTCGAGCGACATCCAGTGCGGTTGCCAGCCCAACTGGAACCCCCGCGCCAGCAGGTACGCCTGTGTGTGAACAGGCTTCGGCGGGTCGAGCGACCAGAAGCCGATCAGGTCCTGCGACCCGCGCGCTCTGTAGAATGCGACGATACGGTCGAACGCCTGCGGGGCGTCGGCGTCCGACAGGTCCGGGAAGAGGATGCTGCCGCCGGGCTTGGGTCCTCCCGTCGCCGTCCATGTGACGCCGGGCAACGAATGCACCTCGGCGTTCTCTTCGCCGGTCATCCACACGATATGGTTGAGCGCGATGGCGTCTTGCAGGCGCTGTGGCGTTGCGCCTTCGGGTCGAAGTACGTGCCTCACCGGCGTACCTCTTGAGATCACGTCGTGCTGCGACGGAAGCCCCTCCCGCGCTGGCATGCGAGAGGGGCACAGGTCTGATGTTCGTGGCTACTCCCGGTCGGGCATCGGAGTGCCGGAGCCTGACTCGGGCTGGAGCTCGTAAGTGAGCGAGGCGGGATAGTCCAGCGCCCACAGCCACACGGGCCAGATGAAGATGCCGCCGACAATCGCGCTCATGTTGGCGCGGCCCTGTCGAGCGAACTGCTCACTTACGGGCTTGTACCCATCCTTGGCGATGCGCACCGAATGCGACGTGAGCGACACCGCCATGTCTTCATATCGAACGGGCGTCTGCCCAACGCGGACCCCGTCGACATATACGTCGGCTCCGGACGGCATGCTGTCGATCATCGTAACGCCCGCGCACCCAGACAGGATCAGGGCACACCCGAGGGCTACGAGCAGGTTCGTTCGCATCTCGACTCCTTCCTAGGCGCGCCGCGGTCCTCGCGCGCCACGACGCAGGACGGCGATCCCTTGGTCTGCGGAGCTCGATGACACATACGCACTACGTATGGCAACCATCAATGCGTAGCCTGAGTCCGCACGGATCCCAAGGGCTTGATGACACATACACACTACGTATGGCTACTGGTCGCGCAGCGCGAAGGACGCGACCGAGCGCATCACCGACCGCCCGTGGACCTGAGCGCACTCCACGTTGTCGACGCCTTGCCCGCTGGGTCGACGGCGAGCTGCGCATCGACCATGATCCCGGAGATGACCCAGTTGGCTCCGCCCTTGTGCGTCACGTTCAGCTTGAAGGGGATCGTCCCGGTCACGTGCCAGAGGAGCCACATCCCCGCGTTGAACTCCGGGTTCTGCACGGTCAGATCAGCTTTCGCCGGAACCGCGTCCTGGTAACCGACGATGTCTTCGATTCGCACCGAGCTGTCCCAATCGACGCAGTAAACGGCGACCTGGTAGTCCTTCGATGCGACGGACAGGGAGAACGTGTGCGTGCCGGTTCCCCAAGCGCACGCGCCGATGCGCCTGCCGTCATCGGCGACATAGGTCAGTCCCCGCTTGTCGTTCCCGGCGTCGGTCGCCCAGTTCCACCGGTTGCTGTTGCCTTCGTCGTACGCCTCCAGCACGCCCTTCCTGAACTGGTCGGATTTCTTGCCGGGATTGTTGACGCCGTTGACGCCTCCGGCATCGAAGATGATCGCGCCGTCCTTGCCGTACTTGCCCTTCCAGTCGCCCTGGGTCTTCTTATCGACGCCGAGGTACTTCACGTCGGCGCTTGCCGTGAACGCCACGGCGACGGCGACCATCACACACACTCCAAGAGACAGAGCTCGCATCTCAGTCCCTCCTGAGTTCTGCGCAAGTCAGGAAACCGCGCCTCCGGTTCCCATCCTAGCATTGCCGTCAGGGCGCGACAAACGACTCGACGCACGTATCCCGGCTTTTCGAGAGCGCGCACTCGAACCGTCGATGGGTTGGCGATGTCTGGACGGTCGGAGGACTCGGACCGATCGGTCGCGCGTCCTCTGTGGGCAGGGTACGGCTAGATGTTGAACACGCCTGGCACGACCCAGATGTACTTCACGGCGAGCGTCCACCGCAGCAGCATCTTGATCGGCACGCCGATCATGATGAGGAACAAGCCAGAGACGATGGCGTATCTCAGGAGCCCGAGGCGGGCGATTGTCTGGACGACTCGTTCCGGAGCCTTCGTCAGCACTGCGTCGTGAAGCCGCGTCCAGTTCTCGCGCTTGCGCAGCCACAGGGCGAACAGCACGGCTGCGACGGGCGTCACAGCCCCGCCCGGAGCGCCGGCGAAGAAGAGCCCAACCGACCCCACGATGGCGACGATCAGACCCACCACACCCGCCGACGGGATGCGCAACAGCGCGAAGACGATGCGCCACGGCAGGGCGAACGTCCACAGGAAGAGGTCGAGCAGCCGCCCCAGCGGACCCGGGCGCTGAGGATCGGTTCCAACAATGGCGTCGAGCGTCTTCAGCTCGGAGTCCGGGCGGAGTCGTTGCGTCTCAGGATCGACCAGTTCGCGACGACGGAGGACGCGCGACCCGACGAGATAGCTCATCGGGCCCAGCCCGAGCCAGCCCAGCACCAGGGCTCCGCCGAACAGCACGCCGATGGCAGCCTTGGAGTCGAACGCCGCCTTCACTTGGAGGCGCGTCGTATCGGCGATCCCGACTGCCACCATCAGGCGCGACAGCCCTTCACCCACGACGTTCGAGAAATCGACGTTGTTCGCGAAGACGATCTTGTGGGCGTCCCACGTCTCGACCGGCGAGAAGAAGTTCCATCCGGGCCCGCGCAGGAAGGTTCCGATGAAAATCTGGGCGCACCAAAGGACGAAGAAGCCCAAGAAGAACACCGCAAGGGCGAACGGGCGTTCGCGAACCGTGTAGTACCCGGAACCGTTCTCGTTGCTGTCGACGTACGGAATGACGATCAAGCCCATGATGATGATGGCGGGCAGCACCACCCCGGCGAACCACGGGTCGAAATAGACGAGCATCTCCTGCAGCCCGAGGAAGTACCACGGAGCCTTCGACGGGTTGGGCGTCTTCGACGGGTCGGCAGGTTCCTCCAGAGGCGCGTTGATCGTCACCGACCAGACGGTCAGGATGAGCATCACGATGATCAGCGCGATGAACTCGATCCGCATCAGGTAGGGCCAGGTGTGGACCTTCTCGCCGGCATCCTCGATGAGCGGCTCGGAGTTCCGGCGTCGCCGGTCGTTGATGACCCCTTGCCACAAGCCCCACCCCGTGAAGAACGCGAGCAGCGGGTACAGGCCGAGCACGGGGATATTGTCCGGCTTGCTGATGATCAGCCACAGATTGTTGAGATCGATGCTCTCGAACATCTCACGCCCTCAAGAGGTACTCGACGGCTTCGTCACATGGGACCCGAGATGCCACCGTCTTTGCGGATGCGCCAGAAATGAACCGCCATCAGCACCGACGCGATGAGCGGCACGAAGATGCAGTGGAGCACATAGAACCGCAGCAGCGCTGTTGGACCTACGATGGTTCCGCCCAATAGCGCGAACCGCACGTCGTTGGACGACGTGATGAACTGCGGCGTCAAGGGCCCCTCGGCTCCGATTCCGGGATGCGCCTTCGCCATGTTCGTCCCGACGGTCACCGCCCAGTACGCCAGTTGGTCCCACGGGAGCAGATAACCCGTGAAGCTCAGGAAGAGCGTGATGACCAACAGGATGACCCCGACCGCCCAGTTGAACTCGCGCGGCTTCTTGTACGATCCGGTCATAAACACGCGCAGCATGTGGAGCCAGACAGCGATCACCATGCCGTGGGCTGCCCAACGGTGCATGTTTCGCAGCAGCATTCCGAACGGCACGTCGAACTGGAGCGACTTGATGTCGTTGTAGGCGTACTCGGCAGTGGGTCGGTAGTAGAACATGAGCAGCACGCCGGTGACGGTGCATACCAAGAACATGAGGAAGGTGATGCCGCCCATGCACCAGGTGAACCGCACCTTGGCAGCGCTCCTCGCGACACGCACGGGGTGCAGGTGGAAGAAGACGTTGTTCAGGACCTGCAGCGACCGGTTGCGCGGCGTGTCGCGGTAGTCGTGACGGAACATCGACTTCCACACCTGCGTGCCGGTGATGCGATCCCGGATCGTCGACCAAAATGCCATGCCTCTATCCCTGCCTCCGCTGCCGCGCTAGCTGTCCGAGCCCTTGTCGATCGCGACTCATCCAGTATTCAGTACTCACCGCGTCAAACGATGGGACGCGGCGTCTCGATGATACTCCCGGGTCTCTCCCACTCGCCCCGCTCCCATCGATAGGTCTTCGCCTTGTCGATGACCAGTTCACCATCTTCGACTCGCAAGTCGAGCTTCTCCAGCGGACGTGGGGCGGGTCCCTCGAAGTTCACACCATACGCATAGAACCCCGTTCCGTGGCACGGGCACTTGAACTTTGCCTCGTTCTCGAGCCAGCGCGGCGTGCAGCCCAGATGCGTGCACACGGCGAGAAGCGAGTAGATGCCGTGCTTGCCGGTCGTCGGATCGTCGCCGTGAACGATCCAGACCCGTTCGGATGTCTTGAAGGTTTCGTAGACCTTGATCTTCCCAGTGGGGTCGGGCGGGTAGTTCGACAGAGCGCCCGCCTTGAACCGAGTCGGTGGCTCGTACAGCACGCGCGGGAAAAGGAAGCGCACGAGCATGAAGAGCCCGCTGCCAACGCCCCCCAGCA
This sequence comes from Candidatus Poribacteria bacterium, assembly GCA_016866785.1. Taxonomy (NCBI): domain Bacteria; phylum Candidatus Poribacteria; species Candidatus Poribacteria bacterium. Next base: position 1,298 of record VGLH01000095.1, on the reverse strand, counting down.
GTACGCCCAGCCAGCCCAAGCCCAGGAAGAGTTTACGTCGATCCATACGCGACTCCAGGGACATCGTCGTGGAGACGGTCCACGTCGGGGAACCGACCGGAGGGGACGCGTCGAACACCAGCAGTCGTACTGCGGGAGCACATCCGGAAGAACCGGCGAGGCACGGAACTGCGCGATCCTGATCCGCACAACGGGGTGAACTCAGGTGCGCTCACCGGCTCCACTCAGGCACTGAAAGGGGTTCTCCGGACACGCCTCACAACCGCCGGGGGCTATTGTGTCACATCGCCGAGAAGGCTGTCAAGCGGTTTCCCTGACCGGTGTTCCTAACTCATGATGATACTAGATCCAGCCCAGATGGAGGCAGATCATCGCAAGCGAAGCGCGGAGCCACCAACTCTCTTTTGTGTAGCCCTTCGTCCGACGACGCAGACGGCACAACCGATCCCTCAGGATCGAATGAATCCCTTCGTTCCTGTTGACCGGACCGTCCTTGCCGACGTGATGGACGGCGCGCGGCAGCCACCCGTACACCTCGTAGCCGTCCGTATAATACGCCTTTGAGAGCGGCAGACGATCCGCCAGTCGCAAGAACGTTTCCTCGCTTCGGTCGCCCACCTTGTAGAACACGCGGTGCGGACAATTCTTCTCTTCGATGACCGCCGTCCAGATCCAGACGCTCTGCCGTTTGGGTTCCTTCCGCGCCTTCTCATACGTCCACATCTCATCGAGTGCGATGGCATCGACCTTCTCCGGCGGGCGAGCGTCCAGCGAATCCCCGTTGGTCGGAGCGGCGGCGTCCATGCGCCGTTGGACGGTCTCTAACGCCCATCGGGCTTTTTTTGATCCACGACGTCACGATTCCGACTTTCACCGATTGAATGCGACTGATCGCCTCGATGCTGGTTCCTTCGCAATACAGCGTGACGGCTTGTCGGCGCACCGATTCCGGATAGACGTGCCGCTGGGCGTCCGGCGTGTGCCGGTGGTGACACTCACGGCAAAGATAGGTCTGTTTCCCATTGGCGTTGCCGTTCTTAACGATCCAATTCGAGCCGCAATGCGGACAGCGAACGTCGTGACGATACGAGCGGGACGTGCCATGTGCGATGCCTCCTGTTGTGATGCGCAGGAAGCATTATAACAATATCATCATGGATCAGGAGCACCACCCAAAGAGGTTCCTTGCATCCCTGCTTCCAGCGTCCCGCCAGATGCACGCGCGTGGTTCCCTTGTAGGAGACGTTCTTGGGAGACGTTCTTGGCAAAGACGGCCTTCCCAGGAGCCAGAGCCTACG
>VGLH01000094.1 GCA_016866785.1 Candidatus Poribacteria bacterium | reverse complement strand
CGGAGCCGCGACCCAGCAGACCCAGACCGCTGTTCCGCAGAACTACTTCACGATCGTCGTCGCCGGGCCCTTCGCCCTGCGGGGCAAGAACGCCGTGACCGCCGTCTTCGCGCTCGTTGCCGGAGAAGGACGCGATGCCCTGCTCGCCCACATCGACGGGATCCGCCAGGCGGCGGCGCGTCCTGCACGGCTGGCGACCGAAGCCGTCGAGGGCGGCGTGCGGCTCTCGTGGAGCCCGCCGGTCCTGCGCGATGTCTCCGGCTATGCGGTTTTCCGCTCGACCTCCAAGACCGGCGCGTTCCAACAGATCGGTTCGAGGATCGTCGCGTCCACCGAGTACGTCGATTCGACCGCCGCTGCCGGGACGACCTACTACTACCGCGTCCAGTCGGTCAACAGCGCGGAACAGGTGATCGAAGGAGCCACCGAGGTCGTCGCGGGCGCGACGGGACCCAAGCCGGGAATCATCGCGGGCATCACAGCGAGTCTCGGAGGGGAACCAGCAGCGCCCGTCGTCAAGCTGGCGCTCGACCTCGGCGGAGTTGACGGCGCGAAGGCGCTTCTCTACCGGAACGAAACAGGCAGTGATCCCTGGACGCTCATCCAGACGGCAGACATGGGAATGGAACTGACCGACGCCGAAGTCAGTCCCGGGAAGCGCTACTTCTACGCGGTGCGAATCGGCAGCGACGTGGGACGGCTCGGAGACCTGTCGCCCGTCGCCGACGTCACGATCCCCGCGTCGGCGGCGTCCGTGGCATCCGACCTCTCCCGCGTCGTCGCAGCTCCCAATCCGGTCCGCGCGGGACAGGCCGTGCGGTTCATGAACCTGCCGACGCGCGCCACCGTGTCCATCTATACGCCGTCCGGCGAGAGGATCGCGCGATTGGACAGCCTCGGAGCGGCGGAGATTGCCTGGACGCCGGACGCGAGCATCGCCAGCGGAGTCTACGTCTACCAGGTGCAATGGGCAGCCGAGGCTATCCCCGACGCGGACGATCCATTCAACGTCGGACCGTCGCGGACAGAGCTCCAGAACGCCTACGGCAAGATCGCCATCCTCCGCTAGCCCGGAGGCAGTCGCCGTGCCGATCCCGTACGGAATCGCGGCGTATAGCTTCGGATATCTGACCGGCTGGATGGGCAAGGGAACCCCCCACGAGAACCCTCGTCCACTCGACGTCCACGGCTTGATGGACTTGGCGGAGGGGTCCGGTCTCGGCGGCGTCGAGTTCCCTCCTCATATGGTTCCCGATAAGTCCGACGCCGGCTTCGATGCCCTGGGCGCTGAGCTCCGCTCGCGTGGCTTGACGCCGGTGTTCGACGGCTCGAACGTCCTCGATCCCGCCCTTCCGGAGTGGGTCGAAGCCGCGCATCGGGTCGGTTCCCCCACCGTCCGCGTCGTGCTGAGCGGCATTCTCTGCGGCGATCGCTCGCCGATGGCGGGTAAGTGGCAGGAACACCTCGAGAACGCCGTCTGGGCGCTACGAGCGGCGGAACCGACCGCGCGGAAGTTGGGCATCTCCATCGCCGTCGAGAACCACCAGGACGCCGACAGCAGAGACCTCGTCTGGATCTGCGAGCAGGTGGGGAGTCCGCACGTGGGCGTCAACCTCGACGCCGGAAACGCCCTCTCCGTCGGCGAGGACCCCATCGAGTTCGCCCAGCGGATCGCCCCCTACCTGAAGAACGTCCATCTCAAAGACTACCTGATGTTCCCGACGGAATCGGGATACCGGCTCGTGCGGTGCGCGGTCGGCGACGGGGTCCTCGACTGGCGCGCGCTGTTCGCGCTCTTCGACCGGGAGGCGCCCGAAGCGACGCGCAACATCGAGCTGGGCGCGATGAAGGATCGGCATATCCGGCTCCTGGAACCCTCGTGGTGGGAGCACTTCCCACCGCGGGACGCGCGGACGCTGCTGGGTCCCATGCGGCTCCTGATGACCCAAGGGCAGCCCGCCGATGCCGAGTACCGCGTTCCCTACGACCGTGGGGAGTCGCTCGCCGTCCAAGAGGCGTACGAACGCGACCAGTTCGAGCGGAGCGTCCGTTATCTCAAGAGCGTGACCGAATCGTAGGAGACGATGTCCCATGCGAGCGTTGGTGCGTTACGGCGCGGAACCGGAGGAGTTCGGCGTTCTCGATGTCAAAGACCCGTCGCCCGGGGTGGGCGAGGTGCTCCTGCGGGTCGGCGGGTGCGGCGTCTGCGGGAGCGACCTGGGGCAGTACGGCAAGCGGCTCGGACACACTGGTCATCTTCCTCGGATTCCGGGCCACGAGTTCGGCGGCGAGATCGTCGCCGTGGGACCTGGCGTCGAGTCGTACCGTGTCGGCGAGCGGGTCGTCTGCGAGACGGCGGCGTCCATCTGCGGCGAGTGCGAGCTCTGCCGGACGGGCAACTACAACCTCTGCCGCAAGCGCCAGGGCTTCGGGTTCAGCGTCGACGGCGCGTTCGCGGAATACGTCGTCTGTCCGACTCGCTCGCTGCATCGCATTCCCGACGGCGTTTCGTACGTCGCCGCTTCGCTGACGGAGCCGGCGTGTGTCGCGTTCAACGCGGTCGGCATCCATACGGACATCCGTCCTGGTGACGTGGTTCTCGTCATCGGTTCGGGAGCCATCGGCTTGATGGCGCTCCAGGTGGCGCGGCTCTTTGGCGCGACGACGATCCTCGCTGGCGTCGCCGGCGACGAGAAGCGCCTTGCCGCCGCTGCACAGCTCGGAGCCGACGTCGTCATGAAATCCGACGAGCAGGACGTCGCCGAGATCGCCCGCGAACGCACGGACGGTCTAGGGGCGCACGTCGTCGTCGATGCCGTCGGCGGCACGCCTTCGACGATGGAGCTCGCCCTGCGGGTCGTTAGGCCCCTGGGGCAGATCACTAAGATCGGCTGGTTCCACGGACCCTTGCCCTTCTCGCTCGACGCGCTCCTCGCCAAGACGGTGCGTCTCCAGGGCAGCTTCAGCCACACGTGGCCCACGTGGGAGCGCTGCCTGCGCCTGATCGCCGACGGCAAGATCCGCACGGAGCCGATGACGAGCCACATCCTCGGTCTGGACGACTGGTCGCTCGGATACGAGCTCTCGATCAGCCGCGAGGCGGTCAAGGCGGTCATCACGCCCAACGGGGCGATGTAGGAGTCGCCCATGGCGGAAGGAAGGCGAATCGTCGTCCGGTCGGACGGGCGTATCGAGGTCGAGGCGTACGACATCCCGTCGCCGGGACGCGGACAGGTTCTCATCGAGACGATCTGCACGGCCGTCAGCGCGGGCACGGAGCTCGGCGTCCAAGAGCAGGCTCGCTCCGGCGACTACCACCCCGGCTACTCGAACGTCGGCAGGATCGTCGAGTGTGGAGCCGGCGTCGACGGATTCTCGCCGGGAGACCGCGTCCTCTCCTTCGGGAACCATGCCAGCCACGTCGTATCGGGAACCGACAGCCCCTATCTGATCCCAGTTCCGGACGACGTCGGTTCCGACGAGGGGGCGTTCGGCGTCATCGGCAGCGTGTCGATGCACGGAGCGCGCAAGGCGAACGCTGCCCTGGGCGAGCATGTCCTCGTAACCGGCGTCGGGATGGTCGGGCAAATCGTCGTCCAACTGCTTGCACGCACGGGAGCTGAGACTCTCATCGCGATGGACCTGTCTAGCTTCCGGTTGGAGGTCGCGTTGCAGCATGGCGCGACGCACACGCTCGACGCCCGCGCGAGCGACACGGCGGACGCCATTCGCGACCTCACCCACGGTCGCGGCATCGACGTCGCCGTCGAGGCGAGCGGCTATCCCGACGTGATACCCAGCCTGGTGGACTACAGCCGCATCGGGGGACGGATCGTCCTGCTGGGCTCCATCTGGCATCGCCCCGTCACGCTCGACCTGATGCCCTTCCACGAGAAAGAGATCACGATGATGGGCTGCCATCAGCCCAAGTGCCCGCCGAAAGGGAACTCCTACTACCCCTGGTCGCAGGAGTACAACCGGCGCACCTTCCTCCACTGGATCGCCGACGGCAGGCTGCGGATCGCCGACCTCATCACCCACCGGCTCGCTGCGGACGACGCGCCGACGGCGTACCAGCTCCTCCGCGAGGAGCGCGACCGCGCGCTGGGTGTCCTCTTCGCGTTCTAGCGGGCTTACGCCAACGGACAGAAGGGAAGAAGGCAATGCCCGCGTTTCCGCTGCATATCGAGCCGAGCCCCGACTTCGCGCGCTTCGAGCGCGTTCTCCGACGCGACGGAGAGCCCGACCGCGTTCCCTTCTTCGAGCTCTTCTCGAACATCCAAGAGCCCATCCTCGCGGCCATCGGACGGGCCGACACCCCGCCAGCCAACCCCACGCCTCAAGAGTGGTGGCGCTGGCATACCGACCGGCACATCGAGTACCAGCACGCCCTCGGCTACGATTACGTGAACATCGGGCCCACGGGCTTCGGGTTCCCCCAGAAGGAACGCCCCACGGCGGCGACCAAGGAGGGCGTCCGAAGCTGGTACCTCGCCGACACGCACACGATCGGCAGCCGCGAGGACTTCGACGCCTACGCCTGGCCCCCCATGGACACGATCGACTATTCGCCGCTGGAGAACCTCTCCGGGCGCCTTCCGACCGGCATGAAGACCATCCCGCTCAGTAGTGGTGTTCTCGAAAACGTCATGTGGCTGCTGGGCTACGAGCCGTTCAGCATCCTGCTGTTCGAGGACCCGGAGCTCGTGCGCGACATGTTCGACGCCGTCGGGTCGCGGATCGTCGAGTTCTTCGACCGGTGCGCGTCCTACGACGTCGTCGGAGCGGTCTGCATGGGCGACGACATGGGGTTCAACACACAGACGATGGTGGCTCCCGACGTGCTTCGCGAGTACTGCTTCCCGTGGCACAAACGGCTCGTGGACGCGGCGCATCGACACGGCAAGCCGGCGATCCTCCATTCATGCGGGAACCTCGACGAGGTGATGGACGACCTCATCGCCTGCGGCTGGGATGCGAAGCACTCCTACGAGGACGCCGTGACGCCCGTCTGGGAGGCGAAGGAGCGCTGGGGCGACCGGATCGCCGTCTTGGGCGGGTTCGACATGGACAAGGTGTGCCGCTACACTCCGGAGCAGGTGCGGACGCACACGCGGACGCTCATCGAGCGGTGCGCTCCCGGCGGCGGATGGGCGTTGGGAACCGGCAACAGCGTCGCGAACTACGTCCCCGTCGAGAACTTCCTGACGATGCTCGACGAAGGGTTCGGGCGAGTGTAGCGGGAGGACCCGGCGTCAGGGCGAGAGCGAGTGCAGGTACTCCTCGACGTTCGTGTAACCGTCGCCGTCCTGGTCGCCCGCACCATCCGACGCATCGCGGGGATTCAACCCCTGCATCGTCTCCCACGCATCCGGCATGCCGTCGCCGTCCGCATCGACGGGTGGAGCCGCCGACACGAGCCGGGGATATCCGCCTACATCGCCCGGATGGTCGATGATCCGTCCGGTTCGCGCGCGCACTTCCTGCACGATCCGCGCATCGACCGCGTCCCGCTGAGGGGCCGCCGCCCCCGCGCCTGACAGAACGAGCTCCAAGACGGAGTCCGCGTCGACGGACGTGACGGCGGGCGTGTCGAACGGTGTCCGGCGGCGGTACGGCTCCAGCGACGGCTGCTCTCCCCATCCGAAACGTACGAGCGACCACTCGTTCTCCGACGGCAGGTTGCGGTGGATGCCCAGGTTCCCGGCAACGTAGAGCTGCGGCACGCTCCTCGTCTCTCCGATGACGATCTCCGGCGCGCCCTCCGGCGTCGAAGGTCCGCGTAGATAGCGGTTCCCCACGATGTTCACGAAGGAGTTGGAGTTGGTGTCCACGATCTCCGTCGCGAGCGCGCCCCAGTCGTAGATGACGTTGTTCACGACATCATGCGTGCCGCCGCCGCCGATCAGCGGATTGCGGAAGTCGTTGTGCGCGAACAGGTTGTGGTGGATGGAAGCGTGGTAGGAGCCGTCTCCGATTAGGAGACCTGCGCTGTGCGTTTTCTTGCGATGGCGGCTTCGGTTCAGCGCTTCTGCGACGACGCTCCATGAGACCGTGACGTCGTGGGCACCCTGCCAGAGGCCGATCGTCTCGTCCTCGCTCCATCCCGTCGAGAGATGATCCAGCACGACGTTGTGGGCTCCGAGGACTTCGACCGCGTCGTTCGTGTCGGCGTCCACGTCGCCTTCGTTGCCGGGACGGATTCGCAGATGCTGGATGAGCACGTCGTGGGCTGTAATGACGACGCCCGCGTTCTTGATGCAGATGCCGTCGCCAGGAGCCGTTTGGCCCGCGACCGTGACGAACGGCTCCGAGACGAAGAGGGAGCGGGTCAGCTCGATGATGCCGGATACCCGGAACACGACGATCCGCGGATAGGGTTGAAGAAGCGCCTCCCGCAGCGATCCGGGTCCGCTGTCCGCGAGGGTCGTCACATGGACGATGCGTCCTCCGCGCCCGGCGACGGTGCGTGTCCCGAATCCCTCCGCTCCTGGGAACACGGGGATTCCCGTCTGCGGCGGGATCGGTCGCGGTGTCGATGGGTTCTTCGGACCCTCGGGATCGAGCGCCCTCCCGATGAGCGGAATGACGATGACGAACACCGACGCCAGCAGCGATAGCGCGGCGATTCCTGCCACGGCGATGCTCAGCGCCCGCGTCGCGCCGCGCCGGAGCGCGCGCACGGCGATCGCCAGCGCCGCAAGCGGGAGGAGCGTCATCGCCGGGTAGAGAACGAACGGTCCCAGCCACTTCATCAGGACGGCGTGGAAGACATCGCTGACGCGGAACAGGAACAGCAGCGCCAACGCCCACAACGCCGACGAGACGCCTAGCAGTACGTACGCGGTTCGCATCGAACGTTTCGGGTACGACATGGGGGCTTCCATCTGCTATCGGAGCGCAGGCGGCGACTGCGGCGGCTGAGCGCTGGGGATCGTCAACAGCGTTGCCAACTACGTCCCCGTCGAGAGCTTCCTGACGATGCTCGATGCAGGCTTCGACGCGTCGTAGGATGCGTGCGAGAGTCTCGGTCTGCCTGCGAGCTCCGTCGTCTCAGACATGGCTCAGGCGCCGAACCAACGCCAGCAGAATCACTGCCGCGCCGAAGGCGACGACCACCGTCGCGCCCGTCGGCAGGTCCCAGACGTACGAGACGGCGCAGCCGGCGACGCTCACCACGGTTCCGAAGATCCATCCGATGATCAGGCGGGGTTTCCACTCCGTCGCCCACAGCGCCGCCGCGACCGCCGGCACGATCAGGAAGCAGAACACGAGCAGGACGCCCGCGATCTGCACGGAGCTCGTCACGACGAACCCGAACGAGACGTAGAAGAGGAAGTCCCACAGCCGGACGTTCGGTTGGCTCTCGACGCCCGACGACGAGCCGTACGAAATCGCGAAGAACTGGCGGCGCGCCAGCCAGTGGAACACGCCGATGGCAGCGTAGAGCGCGGCAGTCAGCAGCACCTTGCCCCACGTCACCCAGAGGATCGAGCCGACCAGCAGGTCTTTGACGTGCTCGGTACCGTGCGGCGAGCGGTCCATGACGAGCACCGTCGCCGCTGACGCGACCGCGTAAGCGATGCCGATGGTCGCCTCCTGCGGCACGCGGTGCTCGCGCGTACGCGTCAGCGCGAAAACACCCGCGCCGAGGAAGGTGAACGCGAGCGCGACGGCATACGATCCGTTCGACCCGAACTCCAGACCCAGCAGCGTTCCGACTGCCGCGCCGAGGGCGGCGATCTGCGCCAGTGCCAGGTCGACGAAGATGACCCCACGCGCCAGGACGTGGATACCCAGGTAGGCGTGAATCCCAACCAGCACGAGGCACGCGGCGAACGGAGCCGCCATCAACTGAACGAACTCCGTCACCGCCGCGCTCCTTCGGACACCTGCGTCAGCCGCGACACGATGGCTTCAAACAGAGCCGGGTACGTGTCGACTCCCTTCTCCGCGCCGACGGACGACGGGAGCGTCACGTCCGCGATGCTGGTGCGCCTCGCAATGGTCTCGCGCTCCTTGCGCGGATCGTAGATGGCTCCGATCACTGCGAGCGCGTCTTCGTCGCCGATCCGCTTGATGACGGACGCGATGTGTCTCGGCGAGCCCGGGATGCCCGGCTTCTCCTCGACGTAGTCGATGATGCGGAACTTCGCCCAAGCTGACAGATACTCCCACGTCTTGTGATAGGCGACGACGGGCATGTCTTGGACGACGGCGAGGCGCGTTTCCCATCGGGCGATGCGCGCGTTCATGTCCCGCGTGAACTCGGCGAGACCGCGTTCGTACTCGGCGCGGTTCGCGCCATCCAGCTCGGACAGCTTCTGGGCGATCGTCCGCGCGACGATAACGCCGTTGCGGGGATCGAGGAGGTAATGCGGGTTCCCGTCGGGATGCACGTCGCCTTGTGAGCGGTCGAGCGCGCCGGTGGGTTTCTCGATGACCTTCACGTCAGTCGAGGCGTCGAGGCTACCCTTGGAGCCAGGGCGCACCTTCGGATTGCGAGCCCCTTCGATGAGCAGCGGCAGCCATCCGATCTCGAGTTCCAGCCCGTTGAAGATGACGAGGTCCGCCTTGCTGACGTCACGGATGAAGCTCGGCTTGGCTTCGATCTTGTGCAGGTCCTGAACCCCCAGAGCGATCGAGGAGACGGTCACCTGCGAGCCGCCGACAGCGCGCGTGATCGCCGCGAGGTCGGGTGTCGTCGTGACGACGCGGAGACCAAACGCCGGCTGCGCGGCTGCAAGCGCGACCATACCGACGGAAAGAACCAGGCAGTGGATGCGTTTCATGCGGTTGCCCTCTCCCTTGTCTTCAGTAGGCATGCGCCGGATGGGCCCCGATTGTCGTGTTCAGTTGAAGCAAAAGCTCGTGTTCCGTGTCCTCGCCGTAGTGCCGGTTTCCGGAGTATTGCGCCTTGAGCACCGAGAACTCCGTTGGGACGAGGGCGACCGCCGCGCGGATGCGTTGGCTCGACCCGTCCGCGCCGAAGGGCGTCGCCCAGTCGAAGCCTCCTTGGACCCACCAGCGGCGGGTGATCTGGTACTGGGCGGCCCCATAGCCGCCGGTCGCGACGACGTCGGCGACATTCGCCCGCACGTATTCGCCCTGAAGGACCGCCTTGCCGTGGACCGCCGACAGCGGTTTGTGCTTGAGCGTCAGGTCCGCCCCGACGACTCTCGACGTGGCGCCGGCTTCCTCGTTGCGTCCAGCGACGCCAGACAGCCCGATATCGAGCGTCGTCGTCGGGCGCAGGTCGAACACGTTGCGCCATCTGCCGGCATAGCCCAGGTCACGGGCGCGTTCGCTGTGGAAGAGGACCTCGTTGTCACCGCTCGCGACGCCAGCGAGGACTTCCGAGTACCACGGCGCGGGCAGTAGCAGGCTCAACTCGACGGCGATTTCGCTCAGCCCTTCCTCGCCGAAGACCGAATCGAGGATCATCGGTGGCTCGACGAATGGGAAGGCGTGGGAATGCAGGGGATTGTGCTTGCCGAACTCCGTCTTGATCCTTCCGAGGCGGAGTCCGAATCCGGCGGGCATGGTCTGGGCGCTGACCGTCCCTTCTTCGAGCTCGATGCCCTCGATACCGTGCTGCGAGTAGATGAAGTCAGCTTTGAGGTAGGGATCGGCAAACGCGGTCAACTGGAGCTCGGACTCCTGGACCATCAGACCCCTGGTGGGAGATGCGTGTTCGGAGTCTTCGACCGGCGCATCCTCGGCTTCGCCCGCGCCCGCTCGGACCAGGATGAGAGAGTTCAGGCTGATCGCCGGATTGAAGCGGTTCGCAATACCCGTCGCCGTCGATGACGCCTCGTGGGCGCGTGCCCTCAGGACGGGTCCGATGATGAGGCCGATTGCCACGACGAGACACGTGTACACGCGCATGCAGGCTCCTCGCTTTGCGTCTGCGGTCGAGGTCCAAGCGAACTCAAGAATCGGAGTGGTGATCAGACGAGCGGAGGAGCGCGGGACAGGCGGGCGCCAGCTAGACGCAGGACGGGCAGCAAGACCGCAGTTGGCGGGCAGGATGAGAGCGGCGCGGTCGTCGGCACGATCGAGAAGGCGATCGCCGCCAACGACTGCCCGACGACGACGTACCAGAGGCATAGCGCGCACGGATGGTGCGCGTCAACCAGCTGATGCGATGCGACATGGCCAGGCGCAAGCACGAGCAGCGCAAAGATCGCGAGCGCAAGCGCCAGCCATACGTAGCGGCGGTTCTGTGGGTTCCGGCTCACTGGCAATCGTCCTCGACGCGGCGGCGGCTCTGCGTGTCACGTGACAGCTTAGCACACCATACAGCCTGTCGTCAACGTAGACGCGCCGTCTCGCTCCTCCGGCTGAAATCGCGGACGAACTCGCCGCTGGGCATCTCGAGCCACAGCAGAATCGCCATCAGCATTCCGACGGCGATCCGACCGCCTTTCGCGAGATAGGTCAACTGCCCCGCCGCGACGCCGAGCTCTTCCGCCAATGCCTGCCAGGTCATTCCGAGCTTCTGTCGTCGGACGTTGATCGCGTCGTGGAGAGCGCGCGTGTCGAGCCGACCCGGTCCCGGCGGCTTCATCTCCAGCGGCATCAGATGGTAGTTGGTCTCCGAGAACGCTTCGAGGGGATAGCCCAGCCACCGCACCATGGCGACGACGCCGTCGGTCTCCATGGGACGCCGATCCGTCGAGCGCGCGATGGTGGACGCGCTGACGCCGATCTCGTCCGCGACGGCCTGCCATGAGAGCCCCCTACCGCGCCGCTGCATGTCGAGCGCGTGGTGGAGCGCCGCACCGTCGAACCGGACATTGCCAGCTATGGCTCTCTCCCATGCCAAGACGCCGTTCGCGCTGAGCGCTACTTCCACACGGGCGGTGACTGCGGCGGCTGGTATCCCGACTCCACCACCTCGAACGGCTCGTAGCGCGCGCCTGCGACCGGTTCCGCTGGCGCTCCACCGCGCCACTTCGGGATGACGACGTACTTCATCTCGAGCCAGTCGCCCGCCACGACGCCGCCGTGCCATAGGCTATCGAGCCGCTCCAGACGCCCTTGCCGCGCCCTGGCGCCGAACGCCAGCTCGTAGACCCGCCTATCGAACGGCGATAGCTCCGCGCTGAGGTACGCGTCCTCCATCGGCTGGCCGTCGACACGCGCCCAGGCGGGGTTGTCCATGTCGCCGTTCCAGCAGACCTCGACCTGCGTCTTGACGAATCGGGCGATATCCTGCGCGTCGAAGACGACGCCGCGCTCGTAGAGCAGAACCGCCTGCGAGAGGGACAGGGAGTAGTACCCGCCTCGGTGCTCCGCGCCGATCCAGTGTTTCCACCGGCTGGGATCGTCGGGACGGATGTCCCAGTCGCCGGACGGGTCCCAGTAGTTCCAGGTGTAGCGGTCGTCGGCGAGCGTCAGGCAGCGCTTGAACCGCATTCCGAGTCGGATCGCGCGGTCGAGGTAGGACGCGTCGTCCGTCGCGTCGTAGAGATGGAGATAGGCTCGGACGGTCTTGGCGTGCTTGTTGTGGGGCTGCGTCAGGCTCGCCTTGAGGGGTCCCAGCTTCGCGTTGGTGATGTAGACGACGGTTCCGTCGGGGAGCTCGCGGTAGCGTCCGCGCGCGTCCCACTTGGCGACGAGGTGGTTCCGCGCGATGTCCAGATACCGCGCGGCGTCGGCTCCGAACTCGTCCGCGAGCTCAGGCTGCGAGGCGACCTGCGCGAACTCCGCGATGATCCCGGCGACGACGAAGTCCGTGAGGATGACGTCCGTGCGCGTGTCCGGCGCTTCGGGGTCGCGGAACAGGTCGTAAGGCAAGCCGTACCAGCCGAGATAGCCGTTCCCGTCGGCGGTCAGCAGCGAGCAGAGGTTCCCCAGCCGCTCGGCGAACGCGCGGAAGTAGTCCGCCTCGCCCGTCAGTCGATACGCGATGAGCGGCATGCGGACGTACTTGGAGCCCTGCCAGACGATGTCTTCGGGCTGTTCCGCGAACTCGCGCAGGCGTTCGACGGCTCCGTACGGCTCGGACGCGTCGACGTGCCGGAGGAACGCGTCCAGGATCGGCTTGTCCGATGGTTCGACGACCGGGACGGCGGCGAAGAGGGTCATCAGGACGGGGAGCATGGGGAGCCTCCGTGAATGGACGGCTGCTCGCGGTACAGAGGGAGCAAGTCGGTAGCCGCGCCGCGTGGAAGCTCGTTGAGCGTAGCCCGACTCGGGCTCACGAGCAACTACTAGCCTGAAGTGAGCACAAGAAGAAGGGCGGGTGTTCCCCGCCCTTCGTTGCGTTTGCGTATCACGCGGAACGCTGGACTACCAGCGGTCGCGGCTGCCATACCCGCCGCCAGAGCCTCGCTCCGGACGCGGACGGGCTTCGTCGACGCGGATCGTGCGGCTGTCAAGCTCGGTGCCGTTGAGGCCCTCGCGAGCCTTCGCGGCGTCTTCGTCGGTTTCCATCTCGACGAAGCCGAAACCCTTGCCCTCGATGACAGTGACATCCATCACGTTGCCGTGTTCGGCGAAGGCATGTCCGAGCGTGTCAGCCGTCGTCTGATAGTTCAGGTTGCCGACGTAGAGTCGCTTACCCATTGCGCGTAGCTCCTAACAGAGTGTCACGGAAGTCGACGCCGTCATCTCCCGTCATGGGACGATTCTCGGCGAGTGGGCACAATGCCCTGAGTCGCTAACCAAACACGGTCGGGAGGGAAAGTGCCAGAAGCGACTTCCATGTGTTCTCTGTCAGAGCGTTGCCCGTATTCAGACAGGTACGCGAAGCCATGGCTTCTTAACATGCGCTTACCGATCCATAACCGCCAAGCCGCCTGCTCCGGCGCGTTTCGGCGCAGGGAGGCATGATATCGAACCTTCGAGATCGATGGTGCGAGGGGCAGGAGCGATCCTGCCCCGTTCACGCCCGCGTCCGTGAGGACTGACCGGGCACGTGTTCTACCAGCGGTCGCGGCTGTCGTAGCCGCCGAACCCGCCCATGCGGGAACCCCGCTCGGGACGCGGACGCGCCTCATCGACGCGGATCGTGCGACCTTCGAGCTCGGTTCCGTTGAGTTCCTCGCGGGCTTTCGCGGCGTCCTCGTCGGTTTCCATCTCGACGAAGCCGAAGCCCTTGCCTTCGATGACCGTCACGTCCATGACGTTGCCGTAGAGGGCGAACGTGTGTCCCAGGACGTCCTCGGTCGTGCGGTAGTTCAGGTTGCCAACGTAAAGGCGCTTGCCCATTGCGTGATGCTCCTAACAGAGAGACATGGAAATCTGCGCCGGCGGACAGCCTTCGGGGCTGAAAGCACGGCGGCGGGCATTAGGCCCGCATGGCTTGCATAGTCGTACGGTCGGGAGGGGCAGAGCCAGAAGGGACTTCCACGCGTGATCTGTCAGGACGTTGCCGATGCCAGACACGTAGCCGGAGCCGTTTCTTCTGACAAACACTTACCGATCCGAACCGCCGAAGCGCCTCGCGCGGCGCGTTGAGCGCCCGGAGGCGTCCGTTGACAAGTGACTCGATCTACGCTGCCGGGGGGCAGGAACCCCCTGCCCCCATCGTCGCCCGCGTCCCGAAGGACAGAACGGGCACGTTCTCTACCAGCGATCGCGACCGCCGCCACGACCGCCGCCACCGAAACCACCACCGCCGCCGTACCCGCCGCCGCCACGAGGACCGCCAGCGCCACGCTCAGGACGCGGACGCGCCTCATCGACGCGGATCGTGCGACCGTCCAACTCGCTGCCGTTCAGACCTTCGCGAGCCTTCGTGGCGTCCTCGTCCGTCTCCATCTCGACGAAGCCGAAGCCCTTGCCTTCGATGACCGTGACATCCATCACGTTCCCGAACTCGGCGAAGGCGTGTCCGAGGACGTCCTCGGTCGTGCGGTAGTTGAGGTTCCCGACATACAAACGACGACCCATGTCCCGTTGCTCCTTTGCGAGAATCACGTAACGTTCGCCGGTTCCCGATCGCGACCGCGATCAGGCGGAACCTGCGAGCAACAGACCGATGCCCATCAGCGCAGAGCTGAAACCAACTACGGTCGGGAGGTAGGACAGCAGAAGGGACGTCCAAGCGTCGTCTGCGGGAACATGCGCAAGGAAACCGGCTGCCGAAGGGGAGCCGAGGCTGCTTCCTGCCGTCTCTTGGGAGCTCGTCGAGTCATGCGACCGCCAAGCGTCCGTCGAGCCGGAACCGAATGCCCGAGACGCGAAACCGGAGCCGAGGCTTCTGAGCAAGTACTTACCGATCCAGAACCGCCGAAGCGCCTCCTCCGGCGCCGCGAAGCGTCGGGAGGCATCCGTAGACAAGTGACTCGTTGCGCATTGCGCGGGACAGGAACCCCAGCCCCGCCGTCGCCCGCGTCCCGAAGGACAGAACGGGCACGTTGCTTACCAGCGGTCGACTTACCAGCGGTCGCGGCCGCCACCGCCGCCACGCCCGCCGCCGAAACCGCCGCCCCCGCCGTATCCGCCGCCGCCGCGAGGACCGCCAGCGCCGCGCTCAGGACGCGGACGCGCCTCGTCGACGCGGATCGTGCGATCGTCCAGCTCGGAGCCGTTGAGACCTTCACGAGCCTTTGTGGCGGCCTCGTCGGACTCCATCTCGACGAAACCGAAGCCCTTGCCCTCGATGACCGTCACGTCCATGACGTTCCCGAACTCGGCGAAGGCATGTCCGAGGACGTCCTCGGTCGTGCGGTAGTTGAGGTTCCCGACATACAAACGACGACCCATGCCTGGGTGCTCCTTCTAACGTGTCCGTGCAGAGATGCTCGCAGAAGTCCCCCAGCGCAACGACGCGCCAGCGGGACCCGCGCAGCCGAGCGAGCCGTGCCCCGAGCGGAAACCAATCACGGTCAGGAGGTAGGACAGCAGAAGGGACATCCAAGCGTCGATCGCCGGCACATCCAGGTGGGACATGGCTTCCTGGGGAAGGAGCCAATCGAACCGTGGGTCATTCGTCGACGGACACCGCATTCCTGCGGGGCGACCGTCCGAGCCAGACCGGAGTGTCCGAGACGCGAAACCGGAGCCGAGGCTTCTGAGCAAGTACTTACCGATCCAGAACCGCCGAAGTGCCTCCGCGAGGGCCCGAAGGCTCCCCGGAGACGATGGGTTCACACGCGCAACGACTTCTTCGCCGACGGTTCAGCACGAAGCCTCACAAGTCAGCGCCATCCCAAGTATGCGCTGCATCTCGCGATTCGTCAAGGGTTCCTGCTGACCTGCTCCGCTAAGTTGGGACAGTGGGCGCGACGAGGAGTATCCACCGTTGATAGGCGTCGCGACGGATGTTCTGCGTCCGTTTCTGTGCGCGAGGGATCCGATGTTTCAGGAGGAACTCATCTCAGAACGCCTGATGTGATGAGGAAGCAGGCGAGATGGACGAAGGCGGCGTAGCAGTGACCTGCCCCCAGTTTGTGCACCAGTTTGAGTGAGAGTTTGAGTGAGAGTCTGGTCCTTCCCTTCGAGCGCGCTATGGCGCGCTATGGCGCGCTCGAAACGCTTCCGGCGTCTGGTAGCCCAAGGCGCTGTGAGGACGACGCCGGTTGTAGTCCTCCCGCCACGGCTTGGCGAGGACCTTCGCCTCCGTCAAGCTCGTGAACTCCTCCAGGTTG
>VGLH01000093.1 GCA_016866785.1 Candidatus Poribacteria bacterium | reverse complement strand
CGGCGTCGCCCTGCGAACCGAGCACCGAAAGCAGGTACTCGAAGGCGTCGCCGAGCCGTTCGCTGTGATCGTATTCGAACTCGTCGATGACTTTCAGGAACTCGCGCAGCGTCTCCGGGTCGCGGTACGGCAGAAAAGCGTTCTTGAAGATGTCGCGGAAGAGCGGCGGAACGCCGGGGTTCTCCGGCATCTTCCCGATGGCTTCGGCGTAGAGGTTGAGCGTCGCCTGCCCGCCGATGCCGGAGCGCAGCAGTTTGTGCCAGCCGTATTTCGCGTGTTCTCCGGCAAAGAACTTGCGTTCTCCGCCCAACTCCTCCGCTTCCGCGTCGATGTCGTCCATAAACTTGTAGATGAGGGCGATTGTGATCTGCTCGACCTGGCTTTTCGGGTCGGGCACTTTGCCGACGAGGATGTCGCGGGCGGTGTCGATGCGGCGCTTCGTGTCGGTATCGAGCATCGCGTCCTCGTTACTCCGTGAACTGATTCAGCGGGACATAGTCCTTGATGTAATTAGGTACCAGCTCGTGGTAATGGACGGGAACGGCCCGCAAGTCCGCCATGGAGAACGCCGGATTGGTCGCCAGCTCGGTGTACTGACGACTTTCGATCGCCTCCCGCACGCGTCGGTTGGTGATGTACGCCTTGAAGAACGCTTTGATGGCGGGAATCGATTCCGCTTCTTGGGGTGTGTAGTCCGCGACGAACTTCGAGAACTCCTCGTCGAGCACCTCGTCCTTTGATCTGAACCGCGCGATGAACCCAAAGGCTTTCTCCAGTATCTCACGGAGCGAAAGACGGCGATCAACGGACGCGGCGACCCGGAGCCGTTCGAGCGTGAAATAGTCGTCGGACTTCCCCAGGATCTCGCGGCGGACGTGCTCAACGGCACGGTCCCAGTCGCCCGCCTCCACCGCCTGCGCGACCGCATCGACGGAGCGGACGGTTTCCTCGAACTCTTGGAAGAACATTCGGTCGATCTTCATGCCGTCGGCGCCGATGGTCTCCTCCTGAATCGTCGAGAGGATGTCGCCGCCGAGGTGTTCGTAAGCGCCGTCGACACCAGTGGTTGTTCTGTTGCCGTTGGGTTCGTGCTTCTTTGCCAGGGCCGGGAGCGCGATCACCTGGTCGTAGTCATAGTCCTCTTCGAAGTACTCACAGTTGGCGAAGAAGTCGAGCAGTTTGAAGGTCGTCTTGTGGGGGTTCCGCACGCTCGCGCGGATCGTGTCATCGGAAAGCTGCTCGAGGAAATCATGCCTGCGCGTGCCTCGACCCTTGATCTGGATGAAGTCGGTCGGGGAGAAGATGGGTCGAATGAGCCCGATGTTCAGGATGTCGGTGCAGTCGTATCCGGTGGTCATCATGCCGACGGTCACGCATACGCGCGCCTTGCTGGTCCGGTACGAGGGTATGAAGTTCGCCGATCCGAGCAAGTTGTTGTTGGCGAAGTTGACGGCGAATCGCTGCGCGTCGGATACCGACGAAGTCACCTGCACAGCGAAATCGGACCGGTAACGTCCGGGGAACATGCGATCCGCCATCTCGTTGAGGATCTGCGTCAGCTTGGTCGCGTGGTTCTGGCTGACGGAGAACAGGATGGACTTGCCGATCTCGCCGCTGATCGGGTCGCGGAGCGCGTTTTCAAGGAACGTCTTGCAGATGATCTGATTCGTCGCGTCCGAGAAGAACCGCTTCTCGAACTCGCTCCGTTTGTAGGACTCTTCGTGATCTTCACCGTCTTCGTCGACGAATGTCACGATGAAGCCCTGTTTGGATAGCAGCTCCGTCGTGACTTCCGTTCGCGCGTCGACGACGATCGGATTGACGAGATACCCATCCTTGACGGCGTCCAGCAGGGAGTATCGGTACGTGGGCTGGCGGTTCTCGCAGCCGAAGGTCCGATACGTGTCGAGCAAGATACGCCTCTCCATCTCGCGCGGATCGCTGGCGGCGAGGTTGAGCCGTTTGAGGTAGTCTCGCGGTGTAGCGGTCAGTCCAAGCTTGTACCCGACGAAGAAGTCGAAGACAGACCGAGCGTTGCCGCTGATGGATCGGTGCGCCTCATCGGAGATGACGAGGTCGAAGTCCGTCGGCGAGAAGAGCCGCTGATACTTGTTGCCGAACAACAGCGATTGCACCGTCGACACGACGATCTCAGCATGACGCCAGTCTTCTCGGTTCTCCTTGTAGATGACCGTCGAATAGTCGGCGGATAGCAGACCGGCAAAAGCGCGTCTCGCCTGGTCTTCGAGCTCGAGTCGGTCGACGAGGAACAGGACGCGCGAGGCGTTGCCGGTTCTCAGAAAGAGCTTGATGACGGCGGCGGCCGTGAGCGTCTTGCCGGTTCCCGTCGCCATCTCGAACAGGAATCGGTCGTTGCCGTTCTTGACCGAGCGCTGCAGGGCTTGAACGGCTCTGACCTGATATGGGCGCAGGAATCGGAGCTTGTTGGCTTGCTTGAACGCTTCGCGCTCCGCCTCGTTCTTCCAGCCTGCCTCCGCGGCGTAGCCGGGTCGCTGCGTCAGGACGATGTAGTCGTCGTTGATCTGTTCGTCGACCAGTCGTTGCGGCTGGGGCACGGTCTTACGGTACGCGCCGACCGAGTCCGGCGTCGGGAATGCCGTGATGGCGTACGGATTGCCGCGATCGAGGTCCCAGAAATAGTGCAGGTTGCCGTTCGACAGGATGACGAAGCGGCAGTTTTGCGACCGCGCGTATCGGCGCGCCTGTTCCTTGCCGTCGAGCGGATTCTTGTGTTCCCGTTTCGCCTCAAGAACAACAAGCGGGGAGCCCGTCGAGTCGAGCAGTAGGAAGTCGATGAACCCCTTGGTGGTCTTCTCGAAGTCCTCGCCCAACGTATCGACATCGGTGCGGCGAAGCGGGACATTGAGCTCGAGGCTCACGTTCCCCGGCTTGTTGCCGTCACCGAAGAATCGCCAACCGGCTGCCTCGAGCAGTTTGTTGATCTTGATCCGCGCTGTCGCTTCGTTCAGCGGCATGGGTAGACCTCGCCTGATGGTGCGACGCTCAAGCAGCGACGTCAATCTCGCGCGTTGCGGTCATCCCGCTCCCGCCGATACGCCTCATACTCCGCCTGGAGCCGCGCGCTCATCGGGTACGCCTCATCCACTTTGGCGTCGCCGGATTCGATCTTCCGCCGCAGGAAGAGCTCCTTCGACTCCAGCGCCGCCGCGTTCACGGCGACCTCCTCCGCCACGCGGCGCGGAATGATGATGACGCCCTCTGCGTCACCCAGCAGGATATCGCCGGGAGCCACAGCCACGCCCGCGCAGTTCACCGGCACGCCGAAGTCGACGCACATCATCCCTCGGCTCCCTGCGGCGTGCGTCGCCGTGTAGTAGATGGGAACCGCCATCTCGCGGAGCGCCGACAGGTCGCGCATCGCCCCGTAGATGACGATGCCCGCGCCTCCGTTCGCCTGGAGCCCCGCGACGAGGATGTCCCCGAACGCTCCGCCGTTCGAGATGCCGCACGCGTCGATGACGAGAACGTCGCCCGGAGTCGCGTTCTTGGGGCCCACGTTGTTGCCCATGCCCCGCTCGCTCAGTTTCAGGCTCTCGGCGAGATCGCGACGCATCGGCAGGTACTTCATCGTGATCGCTCTGCCGACCATCTTCCGATCCGGATGGAGGCACTGGAGCCCCTGCACGAACGTGTCGGGGAACCCCGCCGCCGACAGGCACGTCCATGCCGAATCGACGCTCACGCCTCGGAGCGTTTCGAAAAGCTCGGATTCGGTCATCGGACATCCTCTCCTAGAACCGCCGCACGCCCGCGATCTTCAGCCGGACGCGGTAGAGCGAGGTCGACGCGGTGATGTAAAGCCAACGCTTGTCGGCTCCGCCCCAGGCGAGGTTCGCTGCGACTTCGGGAACGCGCAGCACGCCCAGAGGCTTCCCTGATGCGTTGAAGACCCAGATGCCCGCCGGGCCCGTCATGTAGAGGTTGCCTTCGATGTCCACCTTGAGTCCGTCGGGGACGCCGGGTCCCAGCGAGGGGTCCATCTCGGCGTGGACGCGTCCGTTGGAGACGGAGCCGTCGGCGCCGACGTCGAACGCACGGACGTGTTGGCGGCTCGTGTCATCCACGAACAGGACCGTCTCGTCGGCGTTCAGGGCGATGCCGTTGGGTCGGTCGAAGTCGTCGGCGAGGAGGGTCAGCGTTCCGTCGGGGTCGAGCCGGTAGACGCCTTGGAAGTTCAGCTCGCGGTCTTCGGAACGAACGCCGTAGGGCGGATCGGTAAAGTAGATCGCGCCGCTGGAATGGACGACGAGGTCGTTGGGGCTGTTGAGCCGCTTGCCGTTGTAGCGTGCCGCCAGCGGGACGAGGCTGCCGTCGTCCATACCGAGCCGGGACACTCGCCGTCCCGAGTGCTCGCAGTTGAGGAGCGCGCCGGCGTGGTCGATGGTCAATCCGTTCGAGTTGCCGGTCGGCTCGCGGTAGAGCGCCGCTTCGGTCGCGCCTTCGCGCCACTGGTACTGCCGGTCGGCGGGGATGTCGCTGAAGATGAGCCGGGCGCGCTTGGTGTCCCAGACGGGCCCTTCGACGAAGAGGAAGCCGGTCGCGACGCGCTCCAACTGCGCTCCGGCGTCGATGATGCGTTCCAGATCGGGCGAGAAAGCGATCACGTCCATGGGCGGCTCCTCTGCGCGTCGTCACCGGTCGGGATTCGCCGGAATGCTAGCACGGCGCGCCGTTCCTCTGCATGCCGACAGCCTGCTCCGAGTGAGTTACGCACAGGCTTCGCCTCTGCCCATCGTCCCGGCTGCGTACGGAGGAGCTTCTTGGCGCGATAGGGCTCCCGGAGCACAAGCGCGCCCACCCCTCGATGGAGAGATGGGCGCGGATGAAGCATCGAGTCCGTCGGTCGGACCCGTAGGAGGGAGCTACCCCCTCACACTGGTTGCGGGCAGGTCGCAGGGGCGGCTCGTAGGGGCGGCTCTCAGAGCCGCCCGCTTGGTTGAGTCCCCTCTACTTGTGAATCACCATCCTCCGCGTCTCGCGGAAGCTACCCGCGCGGAGCTCGTAGAAGTAGACCCCGCTCGCGACCCGCTCCCCGAGCTCGTTCCGACCGTCCCAGTACGCCGCATCAGCCCGCGACGTGTAGTAGCCCGGCTCGCGGTAGCCCAGATCGAGCTTCCGCACCAGGGAACCTGCCACGTCGTAGATGTTCACCGTAACGGCAGAACCCTCCTTCAGCTCGAAGGGGATCCACGTCTCCGGGTTGAAGGGATTGGGGTAGTTCGCCATGAGACGGCTGCGAGACGGCGGCGCGAAGGTCAGACGCGCCGTGAAGGTGTGCTTCCCTGCGTCGAGGCGCATGGAACCCTCGCGGCTCAGGTCATGCCGCTCATCGCCCGACTCGACGATGATCCGATAACCCGCCGGGAGCGTCTGAGCCGTCCAGCGGAGCGTGCCCGCCTCCGCCAGATTCGCCGAGAGCTCCCACGAGGCTTCGCGCTGGCTCGACGGCAGGACGCTCCGAGTCATCCGCTCGACCGGATCGTCCGTCGCGGCGAAGAACTCGGAGTAGCTCCGAATCGGCGGAGCCGGAGGCAGACCCACGTCGTAGGCGTCGAAGCCCATCTGCGCCTTGGAGCCGCTCCCGAGCTCGACCGTCTTGAGCGCCCCGCTGTCGAGCGAGATGGTCAACGGCGCGACCCAATCCGGCGACGGAGCCGCGCGCTGGACGATGGCAGGAGCCCCCGGAGATGGCTGCGTGATCGTCACCGTCCGAGCCGTCGCCAGCTCGTTGTAGACCCAGTAGCCCTGGAACTGCGCCAGACTCGTCGCGATGACGTAGTTGACGCCGTCATACCCGAAGACCGTCTTGGCGGTCGGGTTGTACGCCGACGCGGACGCTCCCCCGAACGGAACCCCGACGAGGTTCCACCGAGGCTGGAGCGTTACCGAGACCGACTGCGCCGCCGGATCGCCCACGTCCACCTGGAAGGTCGTCGCCAGCGGACTCGCCGCCGGGTCGCGGAAGATGAACCAGCCCTGGCTCACGAACGGAAGCGGATCATCCGACACTTGAACACCCGACACCTGATCATCCGCATCGCCGAACATCGAGTAGTAGTTTTGGACCTCAGGCGACGGGTTGTAGCCATACATCGAGATGACGCCCCGCGTCACCAAATCCGCCGGAGCTCCGTTCGTCGTCGGACCCGGCAGGGAGAACATCCGCCAGCGGATGCCCAACGTCGTCGCCAGCGTCTGCGGCAGGCGCTTCGAGAGCACGAGCGTCAAGAGGTGCCTGCCCGTGTTCAGAGATATGCTTGCCCCCAGAGGCAGCGGATGGACGGCCGCCGTCGTCGCGTCCGTGTCGGGCCCGTGGACGATGCGGGGGTTGTCGTTGTAGTAGGCGAGAACGCCTTCCGGCAGTCCTTCGACCGACAGGTAGTGCGTGCCGCTGCCTACCTCGACTTCGATGGTCCACGTTCGCGCATCGGCGAACGCGAGAACATCCTGTGATAGCGCCTGGCCGCCTCTCAGGAGGCGGAGCCAGGACGCCGGAGGCTGCGGCATGGGCGGGGCGAGCGTGTCCTCCGCCGACAGGTTCACGCCATCCGACGCGTCCGGCGCGACGCCGACGATGACCGTGTGGTCGCCTGCTTCATCGCCCGTCAGGCGGAGCGTTGCGGTCCAGTTCTGATGGATCGGCGCGGGAGGCGAGTTCACGGTGAACATCCAACCCGGCGCATCCTCGAACGAGGTCCCGCCGATCGAGTATTGGATCTGGTGCGTGCCGTCCCACTCAGGACCAAGCCCGCTCAGGTCGAACGCCGCTGTCACGCTCGCGCTGTCGGGGGCAGCGACGGCTGGAAACGTCAGGTCGAGAGACGCCGTCGCGTTGTGCAGCCGCAAGTGGGTGATGTCGATCAATCCCGAACCGGTGATCGTCACTGTCACCGTCTCGCCGCGAACACCGCTGATGGGCACGCCCGTATGGAAGCCCGGGCTGGAGAAGTTGATCGAGAAGGTGAGTCCGGTCGGGCTGTAGGTTGAGCCGTCCGTCGAGTAGTGGATCGCGTGCACGCCGACCCAATCGGGAGCGAGTCCCTCCAGGTTAAACGTCGCGACGACACTGCTTGCGGTCGCGCTCGTCACAGGGAAGCTCAGGTCGGCGACTGTCGGCGTCGTCCGATGTAGGCGGATGTGCGTCACGCCGGACAGCCCCGAACCGGCGATTGTCACGGGAAAGGTCCAGCCGCGAACGGCGGCGGTGGGAGTGATCGAGGTGGCTGAGATGGACGGTGGGGCTGTGACGCTCAGGCGGAAGACGCCCCCGCCTGCGGTACCGGCATAGAGCGTCGTGCCCGATACCGCGAGTGTCCGTACCATCGGGTTGGTCAGCCCCGTATTGAAGGGCTGCCAAGACACCCCGTCGTTGTCCGACCGAAACACGCCCCCGGAGGCAGTTCCCAGGAAGATGCTCGTGCCTACCTGCGCGAAGGAACGGGAGTACAGGTCCGTCAGCCCCGTGCTGGAGGCTTGCCACGTCGTCTCTCCCGCCGGGAGTCGATAAACGCCGTTGGTATCGGACCCGGCGAGGACTGTCGTCCCCGACACGGCTAACGCCCGGACGACATAGGTCAGTCCCGTACCGACGGGTGCCCAAGTCGCGCCCAGGTCATCGGACCGCTTCACGCCGCTGCCTGCCGTGCCGACGTAGAGCGTTCCTCCCGATACCGCCAACGAGTACGCGCCGTCTGACAGCACGCTCTCCCAGGTATCGCCTCCGTTCGATGTTCGGTACACCCCATAGGCGCCGCCGGCGAAGAGCGTTCCGCCCACCTGCGCGAAAGTCGTCACGTAGTTCAGCATGACTGGGCCCGACGGTTGCCAAACGGTCGTTGCGTCCAACAGGCGATAGACGCCGCCAATGCCTCCGCCTGGGTTGCCATCGACGCCGGCGAACACCGTCGTCCCCGCCACGGCGACCGCCTTAGCGATTGTCCGGACGTCCGGCAGCGGGTCGCCGACCTGCACCCACGAATCGCCGTTGTTGTCCGATCGGAAGACGACGCCGCCAGCGTCGTGGTACGTGCCTGCGTAGAGCGTCGATCCCGACACTGCCAACGACCACACATCCCTGCCCCACGCGTAGCTAGGGATGCCCGTGTTCACGGCCTGCCACGTGGGCTCCTGCGCGCGCGACGATGTCGTCCACGCGACCGCGCCCAAGATCACCAAGACAACGGCACAACTGCGTCTGAGTCTCATTCGCTACTCCCCCTTCCTGCTGACCTATGGGTGGTGTTCTGTCAGCAAGCCGATGGTGACCACGCACTGCGCACTGGTGGCGCAGACGCACCAGCCGCAGCACCGCAACTGGCGAACACGTCGATTGCGGTTATCAGGACATGTATATACGATACTCGTATCCACAGCAATCTCTTTCGCCCGTTCGAGTGGTAACGCAAGAGCCAACGCATGGGTTCATCGCTCATCCCAGTACAGAGAACCGCCGCCGCGACCAAGATCCGTCGAGGTCTCGCGTGCTTGCCGACTTGTTCGCCGTCTGCGAGACCGGACGGCGATGCGACAGGCTGCGAACTCGCCACGAATGTGCAGGCGTCGATGCGGCGTCTGCCTGCCCTGTTGCGCAGCGGATACCCCTTTGATTCCGCGCCGTCAGCGGGTATCATAGTCCCCAATCTCTTTTGGGAGGTGTGCGGACCTCGCGACCTGGATCGATGTCCGCGCGATGCGGACAGGGAGCCGGCACAGGCTCCCATCCGTTGCCGAGAGACAGCCGTCACGCTCGATGGCGGCAGGCCCTCGACATGACCGGCAGAACCGATGGATTTGCGCCCTCTACTCGCTTCGGGGCGCTGAAGCGACTACATCCACCGGGAAGGTGACCCGACGCTTGCCAACCGGCCGCACGACCGATCCCGATCACCCCACGATTCGCCGATGACGCTGCAATGACGCGCGCAGGAGCCTGACTGCGGGCCCGTGGAGACCAGAGAAAGGCTGAAGGATGATCCGACCCGTTGGGACGCCCCCTGAGCAAGGGCTCTACAACCCTCGCTACGAACACGACGCGTGCGGCATCGGGTTCGTTGTCCACATCAAGGGCAAGAAGTCCAACGAGATCGTGCGCCAGGCGCTCACGGCGCTGGTCTGCCTGGACCACCGTGGGGCACGCGGCAGCGAGGCGAACACCGGCGATGGCGCTGGTATCCTCATCCAGGTTCCGCACCGCTTCTTCTCGCGCGTGACGGCAGATCTCGGCATGGAACTGCCGGAACCCGGCCGCTACGGCGTCGGGATGTTCTTCCTCCCGCAGGATGCCGGGCAGCGGGCGTCGATGGAGCGCGCCGTCGAAGGGATCGTCGCCGAGGAAGGGCAGCGAGTTCTCGGATGGCGGACGGTTCCGACCGACCCGACGGGGCTGGGCGAGACGTCCATCCGCTACATGCCGGTCGTTCGGCAGCTTTTTGTCGAACGGAACGCATCAGTCGCCGATGACCTCGCGTTCGAGCGCAGGCTCTACGTGATCCGCCGCCGCATCGAGAACGCCCTGCGCCGCCAGGACGTGCCGGGCGGCGATTTCCTCTACGTCCCCAGCCTTTCATGCCGGACGATCGTCTTCAAGGGGATGCTCACCCCGAACCAGGTACCGACGTTCTATCTCGACCTGCACGCGCCCGACATCGAGGCGGCGATCGCGCTCTACCACTCGCGGTTCAGCACGAACACGTTCCCGAGCTGGGGCAGGTCGCATCCCTACCGCTACATGATCCACAACGGCGAGATCAACACGCTCCGGGGCAACGAGAATTGGATGTTCGCCCGGCAGTCGATGGTCGAGTCCGAGCTCTTCGGCGAGGACATCAAGAAGCTGTTCCCGATCATCCAGGAGGACGGCAGCGATTCCGCGAAGTTCGATAACTGCCTCGAATTCCTCGCCCTATCGGGACGCTCCCTCGCGCACTCGATGATGATGATGATCCCGGAGCCCTGGGAAAACCACGAGAGCATGACCGAGGAGAAGCGGGCGTTCTACGAGTACCACTCCTGCCTCATGGAGCCGTGGGACGGGCCCGCGTCCATCGCCTTCACGGACGGCGTCCGGGTCGGCGCGGTTCTCGACCGGAACGGCTTGCGTCCCTCGCGCTACTACATCACCAAGGACGACATGGTCATCATGGCGTCCGAGGTCGGGGTTCTCGAAGTCGCGCCGGAGCGAGTCGCCCACAAGAACCGGCTGCAGCCAGGGCGCATGTTCCTTGTGGACACCGACCAGGGCAGGATCATCAACGACGAGGAACTCAAGCGAACCATCGCGACGGAGCACCCGTACCGCGAATGGCTCGACGCCAACCTCGTCGACTTCGAAGACCTGTCCGATGTCCCGCACGATCCGCCCAAGCAGGACCATGCGACGACGCTCCGCCGCCAGCAGGTGTTCGGCTACACGTTCGAAGACCTGCGCGTGAACATCGAGCCGATGGCGCGTAACTCGATCCAGCCCATCGGTTCCATGGGCAACGACACGCCGCTCGCCGTGCTGTCCGACCGTCCGCAGCTTCTCTACAGCTACTTCAAGCAGCTCTTCGCACAGGTGACCAACCCGCCCATCGACCCCATCCGCGAAGAGATGATCACGTCGATGGACACGACGCTGGGCTCCGAGCGGAACCTGCTCCATCCCGAGCCGGAGAGCTGCCGGCAGGTTCGCCTCCGCATGCCGGTTCTCAAGGACGAGGAGCTCGAGAAGCTTCGGCACATCGACCATCCCGGCTTCAAGAGCCGAGTCGTGCCGACGCTCTTCAAGGTTGCCGACGGCGCGGCGGGACTCGAACGGGCGCTCGACGAGCTTTTCGCGGCGGCGGACAAGGCGATCGAGGACGGCGTGAACATCCTCATCCTGTCCGACCGCGGCTTCGACGCATCGCACGCGCCGATCCCCGCGCTGCTGGCGGCATCGGGCTTGCACCATCACCTGATCCGCAGCGGCACGCGTACGCGCGTCGGGCTCGTCGTCGAATCCGGCGAACCGCGCGAGGTGCACCACTTCTGCCTGCTTCTCGGCTACGGCGCTCAGGCGATCAACCCCTACATGGCGTATGAAAGCCTCGCCGACATGATCACCGAGGGGCAGATGGCGGATGTCTCCTATGACGAAGCCGTCGCGCACTACATCAAGGCGGTCGCCAAGGGCGTCGTCAAGGTGATGGCGAAGATGGGCATCTCGACGATCAAGTCCTATCGTGGGGCGCAGATCTTCGAGGCGGTCGGCATCCACAAGGAAGTCATCGACAAGTACTTCACGTGGACGGATTCCCGCGTCGAAGGCGTGAAGCTGGACGCCATCGCGGCGGATGCGATGACGCTGCACGGACGCGCCTACCCCAAGGCGACTCGCGGCGTGATGACACTCGACGTCGGCGGGCTCTACCAGTGGCGGCAGGACGGGGAGCAGCACCTGTTCAACCCGCTCACGGTGCACAAGCTCCAGCACGCCTGCCGGACTGGCGACGCGTCCATCTATCGCGAGTACGCGGACCTCGTCAACGACCAGTCGAAGCGCATGGTGACGCTCCGCAGCCTGCTCGACCTCAAGTTCGACCGCCCGCCGGTTCCCATCGAAGAGGTGGAACCCGCCGAGGCGATCTGGAAGCGGTTCAAGACGGGCGCGATGTCCTACGGTTCCATCAGCAAGGAAGCCCATGAGACGCTCGCCATCGCGATGAACCGCATCGGCGGAAAGAGCAACACGGGCGAAGGCGGCGAAGACCCCGCCCGTTACACCCTGGAGCCCAACGGCGACTCGAAGAACAGCGCGATCAAGCAGGTCGCCTCGGGACGCTTCGGCGTGACGAGCAACTACCTCGTCCACGCGAAGGAACTGCAGATCAAGATGGCGCAGGGAGCCAAGCCCGGTGAGGGCGGAGAGCTTCCCGGACGGAAGGTCTACCCGTGGATCGCCAGGGTGCGCCACTCGACGCCGGGCGTCGGGCTCATCTCGCCGCCGCCGCACCACGATATCTACTCCATCGAAGACCTGGCGCAGCTCATCCACGACCTGAAGAACGCGAACCACCACGCGCGGATCAACGTCAAGCTGGTCGCCGAGGTGGGGGTCGGAACCATCGCGGCCGGCGTCGCGAAGGGTCACGCGGATGTCGTACTCATCAGCGGACACGACGGCGGCACGGGCGCGTCGCCGCAGACGAGCATCAAGCACGCGGGTCTTCCGTGGGAGCTCGGGCTGGCGGAGACGCACCAGACGCTCGTCCTGAACAACCTGCGGAGCCGCATCGTCGTCGAGACGGACGGGCAGCTCAAGACGGGTCGGGACGTCGTCATGGCGGCGCTGCTGGGCGCGGAGGAGTTCGGCTTCGCGACGACCGCTCTCGTCGCCGTCGGCTGCCTGATGATGCGCGTCTGTCACCTGGACACCTGCCCGGTCGGTGTCGCCACCCAGAACCCCGACCTGCGCGCCCGGTTCACGGGCGATCCCGATCACGTCGTCAACTTCTTCCGCTTCATCGCTGAGGACATGCGGGAGATCATGGCGAAGCTGGGGTTCCGCACGGTGAACGAGATGGTGGGCAGGACGGATCGGCTCGACCCGCGCCGCGCCGTCGATCACTGGAAGGCTCGCGGGATCGACCTGTCGAAGATCCTCTATCAGCCGGAAGTGGGACCCGAAGTGGGCCGCTACTGCCAGATTCCGCAGGATCACGGCTTAGACCGCGCGCTGGACAATCAGGTTCTCTTGAAGCTCTGCGAACCCGCGCTGTCGCAGGGCGAGAAGGTCAAGGCGAGCCTGCCGATCAGGAACACGAACCGCGTCGTGGGGACGATCCTCGGCAGCGAGCTGACGCGGCGTCACGGGCCCGACGGTCTGCCGGAGGACACAATCCATCTCCAATTCCACGGTTCCGCAGGTCAGAGCTTCGGGGCGTTCGTCCCGCCGGGGATGACGCTGGAGCTCGAAGGCGACGCGAACGACTACTTCGGCAAGGGTCTCTCCGGCGGCAAGCTGATCCTCTACCCGCCCGCCGGATCGACCTTCGTACCGCGCGACAACGTCATCGTCGGAAACGTGGCGTTCTACGGCGCGACGAGCGGCGAAGCCTACATCCGAGGCATGGCGGGCGAGCGGTTCTGCGTGCGGAACAGCGGAGTCCAGGCGGTCATTGAGGCGGTGGGCGACCACGGCTGCGAGTACATGACCGGCGGACGAGTCGTCGTGCTGGGTCCGACGGGCCGCAACTTCGCGGCGGGGATGTCGGGCGGCATCGCCTACGTTCTCGATGAGGCAGGCGACTTCGAGCGTCACTGCAACCACGAGACCGTGGACATCGAGGACTTCCACGACGACGGCGAGATCGCCGAGGTCCGCCGGATGATCCAGCGGCACGCCGATTACACCAACAGCGAGGTCGCCGCGCAGGTTCTCGCGGACTGGGACGGTTCCGTGAAGTGCTTCGTCAAGGTGATGCCGAAGGACTACAAGCGCATGCTCGAGGCGATCCGTCGCGCCGAGGCGTCCGGCATCAGCGGCGACGACGCCGTCATGGCGGCTTTCGAAGAGAACAAGAACGACCTCGCGCGGGTCAGCGGGAACTAGCAGAGCGCCCGGAGCGACAGAGGGGACACCATGGGCAAAGCGACGGGATTCCTGGAGTTCGACCGCAAGACGCCGAAGGCGCAGACGCCCGAAGAACGCCTGACCCACTGGGACGAGTACTACACGGGACTCGGCGACGACGGACTCCGCCAGCAAGGCGCTCGCTGCATGGACTGCGGTGTGCCGTTCTGCCACACGGGCGTCCTCATCAAGGGACTCGCCGCCGGCTGTCCCATCAACAACCTGATTCCCGAATGGAACGACCTGGTCTACCGAGGCAGATGGCACGAGGCGTTCGAGCGGCTGCGCAAGACGAACAACTTCCCGGAGTTCACCGGGCGAGTGTGTCCCGCGCCGTGCGAGGCTTCCTGCGTGCTGGGACTGCACAGCCCCGCCGTGACCATCAAGAACATCGAGTGCACGATCGTCGATCGCGCGTTCGAGCACGGTTGGGTGGAACCGGAGACGCCCGCGAAGCGCACCGGCAAGAAGGTCGCTGTCGTCGGATCGGGACCTTCGGGCTTGGCGTGCGCGGCGCAGCTCAACAAAGCAGGTCACTCGGTCACCGTCTACGAGCGGTCGGACCGCATCGGCGGGCTACTCATGTACGGCATCCCGAACATGAAGCTCGACAAGCGGGTCGTCCAGAGGCGCGTCGATCTCATGGCGGAAGCCGGCGTCGAGTTCGTGACGAGCACCGAGATCGGCAAAGACCTCCCCGCGAAGAAGCTGGTCGCCGAGAACGACGCCGTCGTGCTGTGTGTGGGGGCGACCAAGCCGCGCGACCTGCGCGTCGAGGGACGCGAGCTTAAGGGCGTCCACTTCGCGCTGGAGTTCCTCACGAAGAACACGCGCAGCCTGCTCAACTCGAAGCACGCCGACGGGCAGTACATCTCCGCCAAGGACAAGCACGTCATCGTCCTGGGCGGCGCGGACACGGGAACCGACTGTGTCGCGACGTCGCTGCGCCACGGCTGCAAGAGCATGCGGCAGTTCGATATCATTCCGCGTCCGCCGGACGAGCGCCCCGCCGACAATCCCTGGCCCGAGTGGCCCCGCACCATGCGCGTGGACTATGGCCAGGAGGAATGCAAGGATCGCTTCGGGTTCGACCCGCGCGAGTACCTCATCAGCACCAAGAAGTTCGTCGACGACGGCAACGGGAACGTCAAGGAGCTCGTGACGGTCGACGTCGAGTGGGCGCGCGGCGAGAACGGACGTCCATTCCCGAAGGAAGTGCCGGGAACCGAGCGCACGTGGCCCGCGGACCTCGTACTGTTGGCTCTAGGCTGGTTGGGTCCTGAGGACACGATCCTCAGCGAGTTGGAGATCGAACGCGACGAGCGGTCGAACGCCCGCGCGAAGCACGGAGAGTACGTCACGAACGTGCCGGGCGTGTTCGCGGCGGGCGATGTCCGTCGCGGGGCGAGCCTCGTCGTGTGGGCGATCAACGAAGGTCGCGGAGCCGCGCGCGAGTGCGACCGCTACCTGATGGGCTCCACCGACCTGCCCTAGCACCGTTATTCTGAGCACAGCACCGATGTCTGGAACTGGCTGGGGGCGGGTCTGAGACCCGTCCCTTACGTCGTATGCCTGACGGGATGCTGGCGGCCGTAGAGGCGACTCGGCGAGTCGCCCCCTACCTGGCCCATCGGCTGCGCGTCACCAGTCGCGGAAGGCGTAGACGCGCGTGCTCGTCACCAACCCGACGATGCCCCACAGGCTCCCCAGAACGAACTCGCCCAGCACCATCCCCAGGAAGAATGGCAGCGCCTTTCGGTAGCCCCGTATGCCGCCCGCCCGCAGGATCGTCAGCTTGGCAGCCCAGGCGATGAAGAACGGGAACCAGAGGCGGTCCCAGTGGTAGTAGCCCGCCAGCAGGTAGCCGAGCGGGTGGAGGGGCCACCAGAGAAACCGCAGGCGCAGGATCGTGTTGGCGAGCGTCACGGCGGCGCCGATGCCGGTCGTCACGAGGAACCGGACATCGGTTCCGGACGGCAGCGTCGTCCACCGCTCGACGACGTTGAACGCGGTCACGCCGCGCCACGCGCCGACCCCGCCCCACCGGTAGTTCGTATCGAGGAACGCCCAGAAGGTCACCGCGACGCCGACGAACGTCGCCAGGACGATGACCTTCCAGAGCCGTCGCGTGTCCATATCCGCGCGCGAGGCGAGCTTGAGGTTCTCCAGGGCGACGGGCATCG
>VGLH01000092.1 GCA_016866785.1 Candidatus Poribacteria bacterium | reverse complement strand
GAACCGGGCATGGAAGCTCGCGCTGATCGAGAAGATGAACCCCACATGGCGCGACTTGTGGTATGAGATGGTCGGCGACGATGCGGATGGAAATCCCTGCTCCGTCGGCTCTGACGCCGCACGTCACGTCGCGAAAACGTGAGGCAAGGAACCCTGGATTCCCGCTTGCGCGGGAATGACGTGAGACGATCCGGGAACGACGAGGCGTGAGCGGGATCGTGGCCCCCGCGTCATCGCTCGCGCTGTTGCCGTCGCTCCCGCGGAAGCGTGGGGCAATAGACTCTGGATTCCCGCTTGCGCGGGAATGACGTGAGACGATCCGGGAACGACAAGGGCAGAGCACCGACCTTGACCCCCACGCGTACGACCGTGCAGAAGTGGTTCCTGAGAATGCAGTACGAGCTCTCGCTCGAGCTCGTCAGCGGGGGGGAAGGGCTCGACCGGAAGCTGTCGTCGTCGCAGGTGACTCGACCCGGGCTCGCCCTGGCTGGCTACTTCCGGCACTTCGACTCCGAGCGGATCCAGGTCCTCGGACAGCAGGAGACGTCCTACCTGGACGACCTTTCACCGGCTCACCGGGAGCGCGTCTTCCGCGAGCTGCTGTCCTACCCGATCCCGTGTTTGGTCGTCACGAAGTCGCTGGCGATTTCCCCTGAACTCCTCGCCGAGAGCCAGCGCACGCGGACGCCCGTGTTCTCGACCCGCATGGCGACGGCGTCGTTCATCGCGCGGGCGATCCTCTTTCTCGAGGAGGAGTTCGGACCCTCGGAGGTCATCCACGCGAACCTGGTGGAGCTCTACGGGCTGGGCGTC
This sequence comes from Candidatus Poribacteria bacterium, assembly GCA_016866785.1. NCBI lineage: Bacteria > Candidatus Poribacteria > Candidatus Poribacteria bacterium. Next base: position 15,199 of record VGLH01000092.1, on the reverse strand, counting down.
CTCATCCGAGGCAAGAGCGGCATCGGCAAGAGCGAGTGCACGCTGGAGCTCCTCAAGCGGGGACATCGGTTCGTCGCCGATGACAGCGTGATCGTCAAGCACGTGACGGGTCATCGCGTCATCGGAACCGCTGCGCACCCGCTGAAGCACTACATGGAGGTGCGAGGCGTCGGGATCATCGACGTCGTCTCGCTGTTCGGCGTCACGGCGGTCCAAGCCTACAAGCGCGTGGGCATGGTCGCGACGCTGGAGACGTGGGACGAGAAACGCGCCTATGTCCGGACCGGCTTGGAGCAGGAGGAGTACGAACTGCTCGGGGAGACGCTGCCGCACGCGACGATCCCCGTCCATCCGGGGCGTAGCCCAGCGGTCGTCCTCGAAGTCGCGACGATGGACCTGCTCGCCCGCCGGATGGGTCACTTCGCCGCGCGAGAGTTCAACGACGCGCTCATCAAGCAGATGCAGTCCAGCACCCAGCCGACGGGCTACGAGTTCGGCGACTGGGACGATCAGTACGAGCTCTAGCCGCGCCGAGGAGCGGGCATGACGCAGACGGTCGAGCGCACGGTGGACGTTCGCAACTCGCGGGGGCTGCATCTCCACGTCGCCAGCCTCCTGGCGAACGCGGCGAACCAGTTCGAGTCCGATGTCTTCTTCGTGAAAGACGGTCTGCGAGTCAACGGCAAGAGCGTCATGAGCCTCACGCTCCTTGCCGCGACGGTCGGCACGTCGCTCTTGATGGTCGTCGAGGGAACCGACGCCGAACGCGCCGCGTCTGCCCTCGAAGCGCTCTTCGCCAGCCGGTTCGGAGTCGAGTAGGGATCGTCCGTAGGAATCCGCGTGATGTTTCCCCTGCTGTGGTCGAACGCCATGTGCGCCGCATCGGAGGAGGGTTCCGACGAGAGCGAGGAAGAGAGCTCCGTCGTCCTGAGCGGTATCGCCGCGTCGCCAGGCGTCGCCATGGGACCCGTGTTCCTCTACGCGCCGGATGATTGGGGCGTGCCGGAGACGAGCATCGATCCGGAGGAGTGCCCGAAGGAACTGGCTCGGTTCCGCAGCGCCGTCGAGCGCTCCCGCGACGCCATCCTGGAGCTTCGCGACCGCTTGGGTTTAGAGCAGGCGGACACGCCGGGCGGGTTCATCTTCCAAGCCCACACGTCCCTGCTGGACGATCCGCTCTTCCACGAACGCGTCGGCGACGAGATCCGCCGCAATCTGCGCTCCGCCGAGAGCGCGGTCGTCGCCTTCGCCGACCACATCACGGCAGCGTTCCGGGCGCTCGACGACCGGTTCTTCCAGGAGAAGGCGGCGGACGTCCAGGATGTCGTGCGGCACGTGCTCTACAACCTGCAGGAGAACCGGGCGACGAGCTCGCTGGCGGACCGTCTCGCGGATCGGGAGCCGTGCATCGTCTTGGCTCCGGCGCTGCTGCCGTCGGACACGCTCCTGCTGCCTCGCGAGCGCGTGCTGGGCTTCGCGACGGAGGGGGGAAGCCGCCTCAGCCATGTGTCGATCCTTGCGAACGCCCTCCAGATACCCGCCGCCGTCGGCTTGGGAACCGGAATCGAATCGGCGTACGACGGCGATCTGGCGATCTTGGACGGTGCCAACGGCTCGCTGATCCTTCGTCCGACGCCGGAGCAGATCGACGCGTATCACCGCAGCCGCGCCGACCGGGAGGCGTTCCAACTCGAACTCCACGAGGTTCTCGAAGAGGCTGCGGTCACGCTCGACGAGCAGACGATCCAACTTCTCGTCAACATCGAGCTGCCGGAGGAGTTGGACGCCTGCCGGCGTTACGGAGCCGACGGCGTTGGGCTCTACCGCACCGAGTACGGCTATCTCTATCGCGACGCGCTTCCGTCCGAGGACGAGCTCTACGAAGACTACCGGCGCGTCATCGAGCAGCAAGCGTCCCGCCTCGTGACGATCCGCACGATCGACCTGGGCGGCGACAAGGTCGCGCCGTTCCTGACCGAGGCGGAGGGGTTGGAGGACATCGCCCACCTGCGCGCCACCCGGCTCTGCCTGCGCCATCCGGAACTGTGGATGCCTCAGCTTCGCGCCATTTGGCGCGCGGCGCTCCACGGCGAGGTGCGGGTCATGTTCCCTCTGATTCCCGGTCTGTCGGAGCTCCGCGCCGCGAAACAAGCGGTCGCCGAAGCGCGCGCGGCGTTGGTGCGAGAAGGCATCCCGTGCGCGGAATCGTTGACGCTGGGCGTCATGATTGAACTTCCATCGGCGGTCGTCGTTTCGGACCTGTTGGCGCAGGAGGCGGACTTCTTCAGTATCGGGACCAACGATCTCATCCCGTACTCGCTGGGGATCGACCGGACGCACATGGACGTGACGATGGTCTCGGAGCCGTACCATCCGGGGATTCTGCGCTCGATCCGGCAGGTCGTTCAGGAGGCGGATCGGGCGGGAATCCCGGTGACCCTGTGCGGTGAGATGGCAGGGGACCCGTTCTGCGTGCTACCCTTGCTGGGTACGGGCATACGCAGCCTCAGCATGCATCCCGCGGCGATCCCGGAGATCAAGCGCATCATCCGCAACACGACGATCCCCGAGGCGCAGTCCCTCGCGAACAACCTGTTCCGCCTGCCAACGGCTCAGGCGGTCGATTACGAAGTGCACCGCTACATGGCGGACCGCTACGGGCATCTGCTGGCTCAAGCCGTCCCCGCTCCGGGTGCGTGGGCAGGCGACGACAGGGACGCAACCGGATGACGGTTCCCCAAGCACCGGAACCGCCCCATCGCCGCGCGGCGACCCATCGGGAGCGGATGCGATGAGCACAGGCATCGCAGGCGGCGAACCGCCCATCGCCTCTTTGGGCTATATCGACAGCCTGCAGCGCTGTCTGGAAGCCAGCGGCAGCGTCCACTCCAAGCCCTATCTGATGGGCATGTCGGGCGAGGCGTTCAAATTCTTCTATGACCGCGCGCGACCGTCGGAGAGCGTCTGGGTGTTCCTCAGCAACCCGCTGCGGAGCGCCAGCAGCGCCCTGGGATACCGCCACGTCATCGAGTTCTCGGAGTCTGCCGAGGGAGCCCGCGCCGCGCTGGACGCGCATTTCGAAGCGACCGGAAAACCGGCGATCCTTCCCTTTGGGCAGACCTTCCCGTTGGTGTACCCGGACCATCGTGTGGAACTCGACGGCGTCACGTCGGGCATGTCCGCGTCGGAGCTCATGGAGGCGTGGACGCCGGGCGAAGGGTTCCTCGAGCTGGGGCTTTACGGCTACTACTTCTTCGCGCTGCGGGAGCGGGATCGGGAACCCAAGGCGCGCGAAATCTACCTGGGCTCGTTCCGCCGCGCCATGAAGATCGCCAAAGCATACCGCCGCGTGCGCGGCTGCACGATCGGTCTCCAGGCGTACGACGAGCTCGCCGCCGTTCTGGCTGCCAAGCGCGACCTCGACCGCGTCACGCCGTCGGAGCCCTTCCGCATCGCGTCGTGGAACGGGCTCCCTTCTCGGCTCCTCCACGCGAACCGGCAGGCAGCCATTCTGTTCCTCCGCGACGCTCTCGGCGAGTTCTCGGCGGAGGAGGAGCAGAAGGCGGTTCTCAAAGCCGTCGGCTTCTACGAACGCACCGCCGCAGCCCTGGCGAAGGTGTTGACGTACCACCCGACTTTGGAAACAGACGACCCCACCAAACACGTCCTTCAGGGGGAACCTCGCGACCTCGGCAAGGCGGAATATCGTCGCTTCTTCCGCTCCTGCCGACGGGCATCCCTCTATGTCGAACGCGCCCGAAGCGCCGAGGACAAGGCGTGCGACGAGCTTCAGAACATCATCAATATCTCCGAAAAGACGAAGATGTGACGTCCTGCGACGGAGATACGGGACGATGAGCAAGCTATTCCGGCTCTACAAGTACGCCAAGCCGTACCGATTCCTCCTGATGTTCGGGTTCGCCCTGATCATTCTGGATGGGCTCTTCGGGACGGTGATGCCGCTCATCACGAAGTTCGTCATCGACGACGTGCTCCTCAAGCAGGCAACGTCCGAGACGCTGACGATCAGCCTGTTCGGCAAGCCCGTGTCGATGTCGCCGTCGGAATGGCTCCTCGCCGTCTTCGCGTTCATCATGGGGTTCAACGTCTTCACGGGCATCCTGTCGTTCGTGCGGACGTACGTGATGACCTGGACGAGCAACCGCGTCCTGTTCGACATGCGGAACGAGGTCTTCTCGCACCTGCAAGACCTGTCCATGCGGTTCTTCGACACGCAGGGCGTCGGGCAGATCATGTCGCGCGTGACGGGCGACGTGGGGAGCCTGAGCGGGCTCATCACGAACACGACGATCGGCATCGTGCGCGACCTCATCATGATGGTCTGGATGCTCGTCATCCTGTTCACGCAGAACTGGTTTCTGACGGTTCTCGCCCTGACGGTTCTGCCGCCGTACGTTCTGACGCATCACCTCTTCGTGTCGCGGATGAAGAAGATCTGGCGGCTGCTGCGCCACAAGTGGGCGGAGATTCACGGCGGGCTCTACGAGGCGGTCGCGGGCGCGAAGGTCGTCAAGGCGTTCAGCCAGGAGAAGCACGAGGAGCGCAAGGTCTTCCACTCGATGCGCCAGACGTACCAGTACCAGATCCGGCTGAACAACCTCTCGACGGGCATGAACTCGATCTTCGGGTTTCTGCAGCAGCTCGGGTCGGGACTCGTGCTCTGGTGGGGCGGGAACCTGGTGCTTCAGAACGCCGGCGTCGAAGGAGGCTTCACGCTGGGCGAGATGATCCTCTTTCAGAGCTATCTGGCGCGGATGTACGGGCCCATCATGAGCCTGGTGAACGTGAACACGACGATTCAGGACTCGATGATCTCGGCGGAGCGCGTCTTCGGGCTGCTCGACTCCGAGCCGACCGTGGAGGAGAAGCCCGACGCCTATCCGCTGCCGGAGATCGTCGGACGCGTGGCATTCGAGGACGTCCACTTCTCCTACGACCCCGAGAAGCCGGTTATCAAGGGCATCAGCTTCCAGGTGGAACCCGACGCGATGATCGCCCTCGTGGGCCCCAGCGGGTGCGGCAAGACGACCGTCATCAACCTGCTCGCCCGGTTCTACGACCCGACCGAAGGGGCGATCCGCATCGACGGTCACGATCTCCGCGACGTGACGATCAAGTCGATCCGCAACCAGATGGGCGTCGTGCTTCAGGACAACTTCCTGTTCAAGGGGAGCGTCGCGGACAACATCCGCTACGGGAACCTCGACGCGACGGATCAGCAGGTCGTCCAAGCCGCCATCGCGGCGAATGCGCACAAGTTCATCACGGAAGAGCTCGCCGAGGGGTATGAAACGGACGTCGGCGAGCGCGGTGGGCGCCTCTCCGGCGGGCAGAAGCAGCGCGTCGCCATCGCGCGGACGCTCCTGCGGAACCCGCGCGTGCTGATCCTCGACGAGGCGACCTCGGCGCTGGACACCGAATCCGAGGCGGCGATCCAGGAAGCCTTGGAGCGCCTGATGAAGGGTCGGACGACTTTCGTGATCGCCCACCGGCTCTCGACGGTCATGAAGGCGGACCGGATCATCGTCATGAAAGAGGGGATGATCGAGGAGTCCGGGTCGCACGCGGAACTGGTCGAGGCGGGGGGTATGTACGCGGAGATGTTCCGCAAGCAGTTTCGTATTCAGGAGCAGCAGGATTCGTGGCTGAAAGCGTGATCCCGCCGACGACGCTGACGTAACGAGGATCGCAGATGCTGACCAGAGTCCTCATCCGTAACTTCAAGCGGTTCGGCGAGGTAGAGGTCGAGCTAGGGAGCCGCGTCCTTCTCATCGGCCCCAATAATTCGGGCAAGACATCGGCATTGCAGGCGCTTGCGCTGTGGGAAATCGGACTGAGACGTTGGAACGAGAAGCGCGGCGACCAGGCGGTTCCAGAGAAGCGCCCTGGCGTGACGATCAACCGGCGTGATCTCATCGCCGTCCCCGTTCCCGATGCGAGCCTCCTCTGGCGGAATCTCCACGTTCGCGACGTACGCCGCACTGATGGCAAGCAGGTGACTCAGAACGTCCGTATCGACATTATCGTCGATGGCGTGACCAACGGCGAGATGTGGACCTGCGGACTGGAGTTCGACTACGCAAACGAGGAGTCCTTCTATTGTCGCCCGCTGCGTCTGCCCGGCAATGCCGGCAGAATGCCGATTCCTCCCGCGGCCGGGAGTGTCCGCATGGCGTTCTTGCCGCCGATGTCTGGCCTGACTGCCAACGAGACGCGGTTGGATCAAGGCGCGGTCAACGTGCGCATCGGTGAGGGCAGAACCGCGGAAGTGCTACGGAACCTCTGCTACGCGATCTTCGAACAGGACGAGCGCCGAGAACAGGACGAGCGTCGATGGCGGGAGCTCGCATTGAAGATTCAGCATGCGTTTGGTGTGGAGTTAGAGGACCCGGTCTATGTACCCGAACGCGGTGAAATCCGGATGGCTTACCGAGAGCGCGATATCCGGTTGGACCTCTCTTCGTCGGGCAGGGGGCTTCAGCAGACCCTTCTCGTTCTCGCCTACATGTATGCGAATCCGGGTTCGATTCTGCTCCTCGACGAGCCCGACGCCCACCTGGAGATTCTGCGTCAGCGAGACATCTATCAGTTGCTGACCGACGTCGCGCTTGAGAACGGCAACCAGATCATCGCGGCAAGCCATTCGGAAGTACTGCTGAACGAGGCGGCATCGCAGGATGTCGTCGTCGCCTTCGTCGGCAAACCGCACCGGATCAACGATCGAGGGAGCCAGCTATCCAAGGCTCTCCGGGATATCCCGTGGGAGGACTACTACCTCGCCGAAGCGACGGGATGGGTGCTCTATCTTGAGGGCTCCACAGACCTTGCCATTCTGCGGGCGTTCGCCAGAAGATTACCGCATCCGCAAGCTGAGCAAGCGCTGGAACGCCCTTTCGTCCACTACGTCGGCAATCAGCCGGTGAAGGTGTTGGAGCACTTCCACGGGCTTCGCGAGGCGGTTCCAAGTCTAAAGTGGATTGCGCTGTTTGACCGACTGGAGCAAGGGCTTCCGGACGGGCTCGGCGCGGGAGCACTCGTCTGGCGGCGGAGGGAGATCGAGAACTATCTCTGCCATCCGGACGCGCTGCTGAGCTACGCGCGCGGTTCCGCTGAACGGGATGCGCCGGGTCCGCTCTTCTATGCTTCGGAAGCCGCTCGGCGCGTCGAAGTGATGGAAGAAGTGGTTCGAGACCTCGAATCCGCGGCGGCATTCGACCAGCGGAAGCCGTCACCGTGGTCGGACCAAGCGAAAGCCAGTGACGACGTCCTCATCCCAGTGTTTGATCAGTTCTTCCGCAGACTCCAACTGCCGAACGCCATGGGAAAGGGCAGCTTCCACGAGCTCGTCCAGCACGTTCCCGATGACCAAATCGACCCAGAGGTCACCGAAAAGCTCGACGTGATCGCACGCGTCGCGATGTCAGCTCTGCCACCCGATATGGACGGTTAACCAGACCCGCCCTACCTCGTCAGCAGGTCCATCAACGACAGCGGGATCGTCTGCGATGCCACGCCCAGCGTCGCCTGAAGAGCCGCTTGCCGAAGCAGAGAGCGCTCCGCGTCGTCTCGGCTCCCGTCGGCGCGCGTTTTGTCTTCGAGAGTGGCATCGGGTATAGTTCGGCGTGGACGTCCGACCCCGCACCGGCTGGCACAACGCCGTGGAACCCGATGGCAACTGCGAATCTCCGTGAGTTCGTGGCCGACCTGGAGCGCCGAGGCGAGCTGAAGCGCATCCGAACGCAGGTCTCACCCCACCTAGAGATCACGGAGATCACCGACCGCGTCACGAAGGCGGGCGGCCCCGCGCTTCTCTTCGAGAAGGTCGAGGGGTCGTCCTTCCCGCTGCTCATCAACACCTACGGCTCCTATCGGCGCATGTCGGCGGCGCTTGGCGTGTCGGACATCAGCGACATCGCCCGCGAGATCGAAGAGCTCATCCAGCTTTCTCCCCCGCAGAACTTCCTCGACAAGCTGCGCATCGTCGGGCTGCTGGCGAAGGTCGCCAAGTTCCCGCCGAAGACCGTCAAGAGCGGACCCTGCCAGGACGTCGTCCTGACGGGCGACCAGGTCGATCTGACGAAACTGCCGGTCATCACCTGCTGGCCCGAAGACGGCGGACCCTACATCACACTGGGACAGGTCTACACGAAGAGCCTATCGACCGGCTCCCGGAACGTCGGGCTCTACCGCGTCCAGGTGTTCGGACCGAACAGCGCGGCGATGCATTGGCACATGCACCACGACGGCGCGAGCCACTACCGCGAATACGCGCGCGCGGGCAAGCGAATGCCGATCGCCGTCGCCATCGGAGGCGACCCGACGCTAGCGTACGCCGCGACGGCTCCGCTGCCTTCTGCCGTCGATGAGCTCCTCTTCGCCGGGTTCCTGCGCAAGGATCACGTGCCCATTGTCCGAGCCGCGACGCTAACGACCGAGAACGGCTACGACGTGGACATCGAGGTGCCCGCCGAAGCGGAGTTCGTCATCGAAGGCTACCTGGAATCCAACGAGCTCGTCACCGAGGGGCCCTTCGGCGATCACACGGGGTTCTACTCGCTCGCCGACCAGTACCCGGCGTTCCACATCACGGCGATCACGCACCGGAAGGACCCGATCTACCAGACGACTATCGTCGGGAAGCCGCCTCAAGAGGACTACTACCTCGGCAAGGCGACCGAGCGCATCTTTATGCCGCTCATCCGAACGCAGATCCCCGAGATCGTCGATATGAACCTGCCCATCTTCGGCGTGTTCCACAACTTCGTCTTCGTCGCCATCGACAAGCAGTACCCGTGGCACGCGAAGAAGGTGATGCACTCGTTCTGGGGCTTGGGTCAGCTCATGTTCTCGAAGATCATCGTCGTCGTGGACAAGCACGTGAACGTCCAGGACCCCGACGACGTGTGGTTCCACGTGGGCAGCAACGTCGATCCCCGCCGCGATATCTCGTTCGCCGACGGGCCCGTGGACATCCTCGACCACGCGTCGCCCCGGCTGGGAATCGGCTCGAAGATGGGCATCGACGCGACGGAGAAGTGGGCGAGCGAGGGCTTCGACCGCGAATGGCCCCGCGAGATCGTCATGTCCGACGCCATCCGCAACCTCGTGGATCGCCGCTGGAAGGAATACGGGCTGTGACCCGTCCCGACCCGCTTCCGCCTCCGAGCGACAAGGAGGCGTACGTCCACGCGATCTTCTCCGACATCGCGCCCCGGTACGACTTCCTCAACTCCCTGCTCAGCCTCCGATTCGACCGGCGTTGGCGCAAAGCCGCCGCGCGCATGGCTCGCGTGTCCAAAGGCAGTGCCATCCTCGACATCTGCTGCGGAACCGGCGAGCTCGCGTTCGCCCTGAGCGACGCGGCGGGAGGCGGGCCCGTCATAGCCTCGGACTTCGTGCAGGAGATGCTCGTCCTGGGGCGCGAGAAGGCGGCTCGGAGGAACTGTCCGCAGGCTTTCATCCCAGTGCTGGCGAACGCGCTGTCGCTGCCGTTCCCGGACGGGTCGTTCGACGCCGTGACGGTGGCGTTCGGGATTCGGAACGTGTCGGACATCGCGGGCGGGCTCGCCGAGATGGCGCGGGTCGCCAAGCCGGGCGGCCGGGTCGTCGTTCTCGACTTCACGCAGCCTCGGTCGCGGCTCTTCCGGTCGCTCTACTACTTCTACTTCCGGCGTATCCTGCCGCGCGTCGGGAACACGATCTCCAAGAACCGCGATGCAGCCTACTCGTACCTGCCGGCGTCGGTTCTCGCGTTCCCGGATGTGGAGGGGTTCGCAGCGCTGATGCGTTCGACGAGTTTGACGAACGTCCGTTACCGGACGTTGACGCTGGGCATCGTCGCGGTGCACGTCGGGGAGAAAGCGGCATGACGAAGCGGCTCGTCGTCGGCATCACAGGAGCGAGCGGGGTCGTCTACGCCCAACGGGCGATCCAACTACTCGCCGGGGGCGATGTCGAGGTGCATCTGACGATCTCCGAGTCCGCAGGCGTCGTCCTCTGGCGCGAGCAGGGCATCCGCGTCGATCTGTCGCCGGAGGGGTTCCGCCTGAGCGATCTCATCGGAACCGACGCGCCGAACGTCGTCTATCATTACGTCAAGAACGTCGCCGCGCCCATCGCGAGCGGCTCGTTCCGCACGATGGGCATGATGGTCGTCCCGGCGAGCACGGGAACCTGCGGAGCGCTCGCCAACGGCATGGCGACGAACCTGATCCATCGCGCCGCCGAGGTGTGCCTCAAGGAGCGGCGCAAGCTCGTCCTGGTTCCACGCGAGACGCCGTTGAGCACGATTCATATCGAGAACCTGCTCAAGCTCTCGCAGGCAGGCGCAGTGGTTCTGCCGGCGATGCCGGGCTTCTACCATCAGCCAAAGACGCTTGCCGATCAGGTCGATTTCGTCGTGACGAAGCTCTTCGATCAGTTCGACATGGACATGGGGCTCATTGAGCGGTGGCAGGGATGACGATGGGCGAGACGGCGCGGATACGGCTCGCAGAGGACGCCGACGTCGAGGCGATGCTGGCGATCTACACGCCGTTCGTCCGCGACAACGCCGTGTCGTTCGAGTACGACGTACCCAGCCTCGACGTCTTCCGCGAGCGCATCCGCGCCACGCTCGAAGCGATGCCGTGGCTCGTCTGCGACGTGGACGGCGACGTCGCTGGGTACGCCTATGCGTCACGGTTCCGGTCGCGCATCGCCTATCAGTGGACGGTCGAGACGACGGTCTATATCGACAGCGCGTATCGTCGGTGCGGGATCGCGCGCTCTCTCTACACGTCGCTCTTCGAGTGCCTGCGGGTGCAGGGCTACGCGAACGCCGTCGCCGTCATCTCCCTGCCAAACCCGGCGAGCGTCGCGTTCCACGAAGCCCTGGGGTTCGTCCGGGCGGGGATCATCCCGGCGGCTGGGTTCAAACACGGGCGGTGGGTGGATGTGGGCTACTGGTCGGTTCCACTGACGCCGGGCGGCGGGAGCCCGGAGCCGCTCCTTTCCGTCGGCGACGCGGCTCGCTCGGCCGAATGGGCTGCCGCGCTGTCCAAGGGCGAGGGGCTCATCGACTTCGCGAATCAGGAGCGCTGATGCTGCGCCAGATGCGGATCATCCTGGAAATGATCAAGTTCGAGCACACGCTCTTCGCTCTGCCGTTCGCCGTGATGAGCGCGTTCCTCGCGGCGCGGGGCGTGCCATCGCTCGACAAGCTCTTCTGGATCCTCGTCGCGATGGTCGGCGCGCGGAGCTGCGCGATGGCGTTCAACCGCCTCGCCGACGCCCGCTACGACGCCGAGAACCCCCGGACGAAGATGCGCGCGGTCCCCGCTGGGCTCGTCAGCAGACGCGCCGTGTGGGTCTTCACGGTCGTATCGGGAGCGCTGTTGATCGTTGCAGCATGGCGACTGAACCCGCTGGCGTTCGCGCTATCGCCGGTGGCTCTGGCGACGATCATGGGCTACTCGCTCTCGAAGCGGTTCACGTCGCTGTCGCACGCTTGGCTGGGGCTGTCGCTCGCCATCGCGCCGGTCGGTGCGTGGATCGCCGTTCGGGGCAGATTCGACGTTCTGCCGCTGCTCCTGGCGGCGATCGTGCTCCTTTGGGTATCGGGCTTCGACATCATCTACGCGTGCCAAGACGTCGAGTTCGACCGCGCGAGACGCCTGCGGTCGGTTCCGGCGCGGATGGGAGTCCGGGGCGCGCTCGTAGTGTCCACGTGGCTGCACGTCGTCATGTTCGGGCTTCTGGCGAGCCTGCCGATGGTCGCTGCCTCCCAGGATGTCCGGCTGGGACTGCCCTATGGAATCGGCATCCTGCTCGTCGCGGCGCTGCTGGTCTACGAGCACGCGATCGTGAAGCCGCATGACCTCTCGCGCGTCAACGCGGCGTTCTTCACGCTGAACGGCGCGATCAGCCTCGTCCTGATGGGGGTCTGCATCGTCGATGTCGTCTTCTGAGCCGACGATCCGCATCGGCACGGTGGGTTATCTGAACTCGGTTCCCCTAACGGAGGGACTGGACGGGAAGCCCGGCGTCGAGCTCTGCCGAGGCGTTCCGAGCGCGCTGGCGGACGATCTGGTGGCGGGGAGGATCGATGTCGGGCTGGTTCCGACCATCGAGGTGTTCCGCCATCCGGGGTTCCGCATCGTGCCGGGCATCTCGCTAGCGTGCGAGGGACCCGTCTGGACTGTCGCGCTCTTCTGCCGCGTGGCGCCGGAGCAGGCTCGAACCGTCGCGCTCGACGTGAGCTCGCGGACATCGGCGGCATTGACGCGGATCGCCTACCGCGAGGTGTTCCACACGGACCCGGAGTTCGTACCGACGCTGCCCGTTGCTGACGTGCGTTCCATCGACGCCGACGCGGTGCTGCTCATCGGCGACCCCGTCTTCCGGCAGAACGCGCCGGACTTCCGGATCGTCGACCTGGGCGAGCTCTGGAACCGTTGGACAGGGCTGCCGTTCGTCTTCGCCGTCTGGGCGGCTCGTACGGACGCGCCGCACGCCCGGGTCATCGGATTGCTCAACCAAGCGAAGCGCGAGGGCATGGCGCATCTGTCGCAGATCGCCGCGCGGGAGTGCGTGGCTCGGCGGCTCGACCCGGCGCTCTGCCGTGCTTACCTGAGCGAGCGCATGCGGTACGACCTGACGCCGCGCCATCTGGAGGGCATGCGCCGGTTCCTGCGCCTTGCCAGCGATGTCGGCATCCTCAGTGAGCCCGACGATCCGTCCGACCTTCTCCTACCGGTTTGACCTCTGGAGCCCCGGATGATCCTGCGCGCCAAGTACGTCATGCCCAGCAGCCACGAGGTGTTCCACAACGGAGCCGTCGCCATCGACGGGGACGAGATCGTCGAGGTGGGAACCTTCGACTCGATCCGCCGCACTCGAAATGGCTCCATCGAGGACCTGGGCGAGATCGCCCTGCTGCCGGGGTTCATCAACGCGCATGTGCATCTCGACTTCGGCACGCTGGCGGGCAAGATTCCGCCGCCGGGGTCGTTCACGTCGTGGGTGCGGGAGGTGCGTCGGCTCCGTGCCGACGAACGACCCGAAGACGTCGAGCGCGCCATCGCCGACGGGGCGCGGGAATCTTTGACGGGCGGCGCGACGACGGTCGTCGACCACTCGCACACGGGTCTGTCGGCTCGCGTGTTGAGGGATTCGCCGATCCGCAAGCTCGTCCACTTCGAGCTGATCGGGTTCAGCGCGGCGCGGGCGGAGGGCTCGCTGAGACAGCTCGATGAGCAGGCTGGGTCGGTGGAACCAAAGCTGACGCTGGGGTTGGCTCCCCACGCGCCGTATTCGACCTCGGACGCGCTCTACGGTGAGTGCCTGCGGCGGTCGAAGGCGCACGGGTACCCGCTGTCGTCGCACGTTGCGGAGACGGTCGAGGAGGAGGAGTTCACGCGGTCGGGCACGGGTCCGTTCCGCGAGCTCTTGGAGGACTTCGGCATCTCGCTCGACGGCTGGACGCCGCCGGGCGTGACGCCGGTTCAGCACCTGCATCGGCTGGGGTGGTTCGACCGGTCGCCGCTACTGGTTCACGGCAACTACATCCGCAACGAGGACATCCCGATCCTGCGCGACCTGAACATCACGGTCGTGTACTGCCCGCGCAGCCATGCCTATTTCGGGCACGAGTCCCATCCGTTCGAGAAGCTGTTCGCTTTGGGCGTGAACGTCGCCGTCGGGACGGACAGCCTCGCAAGCTGCCCATCGCTGAGCATGCTCGACGAGCTCAAGTTCATGTACGGTCGGCATCGGCACGTGTCGCCGGAGCGCGTTCTGACGTTCGCGATGCTCAACGGGGCGAAGAGCCTCAAGGTGAACGCGAAGATCGGCGGGCTGCGCTCGGGCTGGAAGGCGGACCTAGTGGGCATCTCGCTGCCATCCGGCGGGAGCCGGATCGCGGAGCGGATCCTCGCGGACGAATCCGCTGTGGCGTTCACCATGGTGGGCGGGGAGGTCGGCTATCGGTCGAGTGCGTAGGGCTCGGCGCGAGGGCGGGAATGACGGAGCCGTGATGGCGGTTGTAGGGGCGGGTCTCAGACCCGCCCCTACGGCGTGTGCCTCTCGGAGAGTCGGTGCTTTCCGGGTTGCGCTACCCCAGCCGGATGACGATGTTGGTAATATCGTCCCCGTCCACTTCCTTGCCGTTGATCTCTTCGAAGCCGTCGTAGAATCGGCAGAACGCCCTCGCCGCGTCCAGCAGAGCGTGGGTGATCTGCTCGGGCGTCTCGTGGGCGTGCGCCTCGATGAACTCGCGGAGGCGTTCGTCGCCGAACTCCTGGTCGCGGTCGACGTCTTCGGCTCCCTCCGGGCAGTAGGGCGCTTCGATGATCCCATCCGAGTAGAAGATCAGCAGATCGCCGTCCTCGTAGGTGATCTCTTCGGAGGTGTACTGCGCACCTTGCATAATGCCCAGTTGGAACGTCTGCGATTCCAGCGCGACGAACTCGCCGTTCTTCATCCGGTAGAGGTACGGATGCGACTGCTGCCCGGCGTTCGTGTAGCGAATCGTGTGCTTCTCACGGTCGATGAGGCAGCAGACGAAGGTCATGAACATCGTCGCGCTGAAGATGTACGACGTGATGTTGTTGATCGCCGCCGTGATCTTCTCGACGGAGGGCTCCGTCTCGATCTGCGTGAAGGACGCGCTCTTAGCGAGCAGCATCTCCAGCCCGGCGTTCAGTCCGTGACCCGTCGAGTCCCCCATGATGACGATCATCTGGTTCGGGTTGTCCGGGAACTGGATGAAGTCGTAGTAATCGCCGCTGACGCCGCGCGCGCCTTTGAACGAGACGTAGAACTCGGTCTTGCCGAACTCCGGGTTGTTGTCGCGGGGCAGCGCGAGGTCCTGGGTTTCTTTGGCGCGTCGGATCTCGCCTTCGGCGCGTTCTGCCGCGACCGCGTTCTCAACGGCGCTCTTCGTCGTGTTGCGGAGCCGGTTCTGCTGGACGGTCGAGATGTTCTTGATGAGCGCCATACCGGCGTCGGGTGCGCGCCGGAACGTGTCGGCGTAGGCGTCGCGCGTGTAGGTGAGAAGCGTCGTCTCACCGCCGGTGATGAGGTCGGTGCTGCGAGGGCTCCCGTCGAGGATCGCCATTTCGCCGACGACCTGCCCGGCGGGCAGCGCGACGATCTCCTGCCCCTGCGAGCAGACCCGGATGGCTCCCTCGCAGATGAC
>VGLH01000091.1 GCA_016866785.1 Candidatus Poribacteria bacterium | reverse complement strand
ATGGACGCAGGCAACGCCTTGACGGACTTCGAGCGGCGCGGCGAGACGTTCGGAGTCGTCTTCGTCGATCCGCCCTATGACTCGAACCTGGCGAACGAGGCGCTGCGTCGGCTGGGCTTATCGCGTACCGCCGACCCGGACGGCGTCGTCGTCGTCGAGCACGACCGGCGCGCGGCTCCGGCGGACTACTACGGGCGTCTGACGCGCGTGCGCGTCGAGGACTACGGCGATACGGTCATTTCGTTCTTCCGCCAGGTCGATCCGGCATCGGTGTAGCGGGTCGCTTGTGGAGTCGTCGTCGATGTCGGTTTCAGTGTCCATTCTCCGGGCTCCTGCCGAGTCAGCAGACGCCGGGAATTGGGGTATGAGCCCGTAGCGCCCGCACGAGGCGCCGGTACCGATGGTCAAGACATCATGCCACGCCGTCCTCGATGAGTTCTAGGCTTCGTCGATGTCCAGGGTCTGGACGTATCGGAATCCAGTGCGGTAACTGTCGTCCCACAGCACGGAATGGTCGAAGCCGAGTAGCAGAGTCTCCGTAGGCACTTCCGTGTCTGTGCGGACGAGACAGGCACCAGAAGATGCGATCGACTGGCTGCGAATGGGCAGGCAGTTCGTGCGGGCTGTTATCTCTCAGCCTACTCCTACGAGGTCGGGTGTCCGGCGGATGCCTTGCCCACAGCTCACATTCGTTGGCCATCCGCAGACGCGAGCAGTAGCGCTCATTGCGGGAGGGTGACTGCCGAACTACACTCCTCACGACAATGGTGGTTGGACCGTATCTCGGCAGCGCCGGTCGTGATTACAGCGGAAGGGGATAGGGATGCGTGCTTCGATGGTCGTCCGACTAGACACCATGCTGCTGTTGGTCGGCCTCGTCTTAGGGTGCGCCCCATCCACTCGCTACATGGCGATGGCGCACCGTGGCGAGGTACCACATCCGAACGACATGTCCATAGAGCAGCTGTTGAATCAGATCACGCAGGAGCTGCAGGCCAGTGACCCAATGGACGCATCCGACTTGTTGCACTTCGTCGACAGCGCACACTTGACGCCAGCCCAGCGTAGCCTCTACATGGCCCATTTGGAGCTGGTGATTAGCCAGCTGGACGCACAGATCGCCCGATACCGACGCAGCGCGGAACTTGCGGATGCCATCGGCGCGTCCTTTGCCCGCTCCGACCGTTCTAGTTCTTCACCCAGAGCGTCTGTGTCGGATCAGGTATTGACGCCTACGCCCTCCTATCTCGGTGATCGTACGGGCCGTCGTTCCAACTACGTTACGACGGACACATCGAGTCTGAGCGATCTGAGCTTCTTTAGCGGTTACGACTCTTCGCGCGGGCGCGTCCGGGGCAGTGTGCTCAACCTCGGGAACTTAAGCTATGTAAGCGCTCGCAACAGTCTTGGAGACAGCTATCGAGGTACGACAACTCATCTTGGTGGTTTTGACTTCCACACGGGTCGTGACTCGAACGGCGTGGCGTACCGTTCGTTCTCGATAGACCTTGGCGACTACCTGGTGCGGAACGGCCGGAGCTCTGAGGGAGTTTCATATCGTGGTTCTTCCTATGTCGTCGGTGACATGCTGTACCATCGCTACACGACGTCTGACGGGAGGACCATCACGGGTACGACGCAGACGATCGGCAACATGACGACGACGCGCCTGATCGAACAATAAGCCTCTGCTGGCGGGTTCGGCCAGATGTGTGGAACTCGCAATCTCGGGTCAATCGGATGCCCGATATCAATGTTGTCATAGATATCATCGTCCCAATCGGCGGTGCCATTCTCGGTGGAGGAGGAGTAGGGGCGTTCATCTCATGGCGTATTGCCGAGTGGCAGAAGAAGACAAAGCGCCTCGAGATCAAGGCTGACCTTCTTCGGTACAGCATGGCAGCGTCGATGGAAGCGATTCGGAATGTCCAGTCGTGTTTCCAGGAGGCGTCATGCCTCCTCGCTGGCAACGCGTTCCAACGGACGCTCCACGCCCAGCAAGTCGGGCAGAATTACCTAGCTCGATGGGTCGTGGATTCTACACAAGTGCAGTCGCTGATCGCGATCTACTTCCCCGGCAGCAATCTTCTTGACATATGGCGACGGCACCATGACGCGATCGAAGCTGCTTTCGCGGCATTCTCAATCGCACCCGATCTAGTATCGCTAGGAGCCCAGACACGGAACACTGCGGGAGTCAATACATCCAGCGTAGGTCTGATTGGGCGGGGCAGGCAGTGGCATCTTGATCTGATCAAGCGGTATGTCGGGGTCAACACACTCTCGGATCCAGAATGGGCAGTCCTGATGAGCGGCTTGCCTACCGATCCTGCGTTCACAGCTTCATGGATCAAAATCCGCCAAGAGCTCGAGAGGAAGCAGGATAAGTTCGCCTCATACGTCCGTCGCGCCAAACTGCTGGAGTTCGACTGAGTGGGTCACCTGCTCGGTGGTCTGTCTGGCAGATCGGTAGCGACTCTACAGACGCCATGGAGTAGGGGCGACGCGGCGCGTGGCCCGTTCCACGACGAGGGCGACCGGCCTGGTCGCACCTACGAGCCCAGATCGATCGACGAGATGAACCATTCCGGCATTCAGCGCGGGACGTTCGCGCAGTTCGGCGACTCGATCACCGTG
Source organism: Candidatus Poribacteria bacterium (assembly GCA_016866785.1). Classification (NCBI taxonomy): domain Bacteria; phylum Candidatus Poribacteria; species Candidatus Poribacteria bacterium. The sequence goes on along the minus strand of VGLH01000091.1, from coordinate 13,611 downwards.
ACGATGGCGTTCTGGGCGCCGCTCCGGTACCGCCGCCGGAACGCCTCGCCGGAGATGGAGGAAGCCTTCCGCCTCGTCAACGAGACGATGGCTCCCGGATGCTGGTCGGACTGGAAGGGCCCCGACTACGGCAGCGACGGCAGCAGGACGATCCGATGGGCGCGGGAACACATCGGCGAATGGCTCCGACGGCTCCAGCCGGAGACGGCGCTCATCATGTTCGGCACGAACGACCTCTACGACCTCTCCGCCGACGAGTACGCATCCCACTTGCGAGCCGTCGTGGACGCCTGCCTCGATTTCGGGACGCGGGTTCTCCTGAACACGATCCCGCCTCGCAGCGGCTATGTCGAGTCGTCCGCCGAGTTCGCCGAGGCGGCGCGGCGAGTCGCGGGGGAACGCGGGCTCCCGCTCGTGGACTACCACGCCGAGATCCTCCGCCGCCGACCTACGGACTGGGACGGCAGCCTCGACCGGTTCCGCGAGTGGAGCGGCTACGACGTGCCGACGCTCATCTCGCGCGACGGCGTCCATCCGAGCCATCCGGCCGCCTACCGCGACGACTACTCCGAAGCAGCGCTCGACTCCAACGGCTATTCGCTCCGCAACTACCTCGTGCTGATGGCGTACGCCGACATGCTCCGCGAGGGCGTCCGCCGTCCGATGGGAAGGGCTGCGCCGATGCGTCACTTGCCGTGGTTCCCTGTCGCACCGCCTCTGCCGCCGCCGACGGGCGACGTTGTGCGCGTCTCGACCGTCCAGGAGCTCATGCGCGCCATCGACGGCGCGAAGCCGCGTTCGACGATCCTCGTCGCCGACGGACACTATCTCCTGCCGCGCTACGTCGAGATCCGCGCCGACGGCGTCACGCTCCGGGGCGAATCCGGTCACCGGGAGAACGTCATCCTCGACGGGATCGAGAGCCAGCACGGCGAGCTCTTGGGCATCCGCGCCTGCTCGGACGTGACGATCGCCGATCTGACGGTGCAGAACATCAAGTGGAACGGCATCAAGATCAACTCGGACTCGAACGTCCAACGGATCGTGATCCGCAACTGCGTCATCCACAACATCTGGCAGCGAGGCGTCAAAGGCGTGAAGGTTGTGCCGGAGCGCCGGGCGAACGAGAGTCCGCGCGGCTGCCGCGTCGAGTTCTGCCTGTTCTACAACGACCGCGCGAAGCGGTATGAGGACGATCCGGCGGACACGGCGGAGAACTTCGGCGGGAACTACATCGGCGGGATCGACACGATGTTCGCCAAGGAATGGGTCATCGCCGACAACGTGTTCATCGGCATCCAGGGACGCACGCGCGGGGCTCGTGGGGCGATCTTCCTCTGGCACGAGACGGAGGGCTGCATCGTCGAGCGGAACATCATCGTCGACTGCGACACGGGGATCGCGCTGGGGAACTCGCACATCCCCGACGATGTCGCGGTTCACTGCACGGGCGTTCTCGTGCGGAACAACCTGGTGACGCGCCCGCCGGAGAACGGGATCGTCGCCGACTACACGCGCGACTGCCGGATCGTCCACAACACGATCCACGACCCGGAGAACCGGCTCCAGCGGCTCATCCGGCTCGTCCACGCCAACGACGGGCTCGTCGTGGCGAACAACCTGCTCAGCGGGCCCCCGATGCGCGTCGAGACGTCCAGCGACGTGACGTTCGACGGGAACCTGACGCAAGTTGTCACCGATGCCTTCGTGAGCGCGGAGGAGGGGAACCTGCGGCTGGGACGCGCGCTCGACGCGTCGGCGCAGGTGGCACGCCGGGACGACGTTCCCGAGGACATCGACCGCGCGGCTCGCAGCGAAGCCACCGATCCCGGCGCCGACGAGTTCCGCGCGCATTGATCTGCGTGGGCTCAGCCGTTCATGTCGCGGAGCTGCATCGCTCGCCGCCGTGAAGCGGATCGCGATAAGCGGAGGCGAGCGTGTTCAGAGGGCGCTACGGCGCGCGCTTCAGTTGCGCCCACACTAGCGGCGTCTTGCCCGCGGGCGAAACCGCCGTCACCAGCGGAACCGGACACCACGAGGGCCACATGTCATCTGCCGGATCGTTCGTGATGTTCCGCTGATTCGCTCCATCCACGTTCATCACAAAGATGTCGGACTGAGCGCCCTCCCCGACCCCCAACACACGCTGGAACGCAATCTGCTTACCATCCGGTGACCACGTCGGATGGAGACTCCCCCATTCGTCGGTGAGAAACCGGAGATCCGTGCCGTCGGCGTTCATCACGGCGATGGCACCATGACGCTCGAACGCGATGCGCTGACTATCCGGCGCCCACGCTGGCGTTCGATCTGTGTCCCATCCTCTCGGGTTCCCTGGGTTCGTCAGTCGTTTCCGGTTGCGTCCGTCAACATCGACAACGTAGATGCCCACCGCACCGGGGTCGACATTCGACGCAAAGGCGATGCGTCTCCCATCGGGAGACCACGCCGGTTGCCACCCGTAGACGAGATGCCGGACGTTCGAGCCGTCGGCGTCCATAATGAAGATGTCGCGCGGTTCCACTTCGCGGATGCGATTCGAGGCGAAGGCGATCTGGCGACCGTCCGGCGACCACGTTGGATTCATATCCATAGCCGGATGATTTGTCAGATTGTGAGTCAGGGAACCGTCGGGTCTAATGATATAGATATCTATGTTTACGTCGCTAGCACCTTTCGTACCAAGTATCCAATCACCGCGCGGGGAACCGCGAGGATGCCCTACATAGGCGGGTAATCGCCGCAAACCGGACCCATCCTCATTAACAGCGTAGAGTCCCGGATACCTGAAGAGCATTCCCAGACGGTCATAGCCCACGGATGTAAACAGAATTTGACATTGAACGGAATATACGACTAGATATTCCAGCAATAACATCGCACTCACAAAGCACACGGCAGCCGCACGCTTTGGTTGCGTCTTGACTAAAGTAACTGCCTCTGTCACGTTGGCTGCCATCACGAGAACTTCACGCGAACTTAAGGAAGAGATACGAGGAGGCCTCAATGTCGTCCAGAAACAAGACGGCATCGTACGGCACCCCGTCTTCGTCATGGAAAGGTGCGTTTGTTCCATCTCCAGACGTGCGATCCCACTGCCCATCCCAATATGCCGCCGCCGCGATGAGTTTGTCGCTGCTTTGTTCCATTGGGGAACCGATGTACTTCCCGTGTGGGTTCAGACTGGCGTCGGCAGGGCTGGAACGAGGCAGACATCAGCAGCGCCGTAGCTGATTGCCGCTGACTCCCATCCAGCCGGCGCTCCGCAATGGGACTCGAAGCGATCTCGTAAAGTGGATGGCAGACCTCTTGGTCGTCGTCACCAACCCTATACGACGCTGGCGCTGCTGGAGCCAGTGGCGCGAGACGACGGCTATCCCGTGCCACGGAGTTCCGTCAGGGCTCCTCGATCTCAATGCCTCGTGGACTTCCAGTTACCTCGAATCCGTTCACGAATAGACGGACGCGGTAATGGCCCGCAACGGATTCGGGGCGCACAACCCCGCCGATCACGCCGTCGTCGCGCCCGTCCCAGTGCGCCGAGGTGCCCCATAGACTGTTCTCGTCGGTCAACGTCTCTGCGGGATCGCGTTTGTAGTACCCGGCAGGCGATTCGCCCAGAAACCTTCGTCTATGTTCCGAACCTCGTACCATACCGCGCTTAACCTCTCGATCCTGATGCGTACCACGCCCTTCTGATGAAGCTGATACGGAATCCGGACGTTCCCGCCTTTCACGAAAGACGTGACCGGTAGAGGAAGGAGTTCGGTCGTGTCCGGCTTCGCCGCTCCGATGGCTTCGGTCGTCGGCTGCGTTGCCTCATCGCCGATCTCGGTTTGGATGGCTTCCGCCCATCGCTCCTTGTACGTCGACGCCGTCGTCCAGTGCTGTTTGGCGGTGCTCTGCCAGGTATATTCAGACACCGTCCATGCCGCGAACCAGAGCGCCGTGATCCGATTCTTCGGCCCCATGTCTAGGAGAACGCGCACCTGTTTGTGCATATCGGCGTGCCCGGGCGGATTCGTCACGGCAGGTAGGCACTTCCCACACTCCAGTATCGGTTGGATCTGGAGGTCTTTGTTCGCCTTGTTCGGGTTGCTGGGGTCGGTGGGGTCGACAAATGGGAAATCCTCGTCGAGCGACCGGATGACTTCCTTCCACGAGTACCACGGCGGAAGCGTCCTGTAGTTCCACGGCGTCACTGCGTTCCATGGATACGAGTAAGGCAGCAACACGCGAACGGCGTCATCGGGGAACGCGCCGCCGTCGGGATGGGAGACACGCCGGATCGCCATCTTCATCCACAGCGGTAGATCGTACCACCGGTATCTCGGCGGACCCGAAGGGTCCGGTTGGGGCGTGCTGAACACACTCCACGCGCCGTCAGGGGCGAGGTACCACGTGAATCCGATCTCCCAGTTGAAGAAAAAGGGCAGATTGATGGGCGTCTTGCCCGGAATCGGCGTGCCGTCGGCGTTCCGAGCCATTTGGGCGTCCTGAGCGGCTTTGATGAGGGTTCGCCACTTGTCCACGTCTTCGAACGGGTGGAAACCGAGGCAGGTACCGCCGCCGATGGCGTCGCCGAACGTGTCATCCTGGAGGTTCCATCCCATGCACGCGTTCCGAAGGTTGCGCCCCAGCGAGGTATCCATGGTGAGATGGTCGCGTATGCGCCCAACGTAAGCGACTATCTTCGGTATCGACCATGCGGTGAATTCCGGACTGCCACGATACAGTCCGTAGAGCGCGCGCGAGATCACCGCGCATGGTGCGTGTTGAGGGATTGGATGGACCCGGATCGAGCGCGGGATCCTGAACGTTCATGGAAGCGACGCGATACAGAGCGCAATCGGGGTTTTCAGGCTGATATGGAACGGGAGGGTTCGCCGAGGGCTCGGCTTGGATCTCCTCTGTGCCGATCCATGCATTCGCGTTCCGCCAAGCGTCGAGGCGATCGGCAGTTGAGCCTTCCTGCCACCAAACGCTCGGAGGGACATCGTTCGCATGGCCCCAAGCGGCGTCCCCGCCACTGTCTTTTATACGCGAAGAAGATACGGTCGCACGCTCGGTACGTGCCATCTTCTCCGTTCCAGACGTCAGCGAATCCGGTCGGGAGCAGAGAGATGTCTGGTTGCCACACACTCCAGAACCCCGATGGAATGTTGTGAGCGACGGTTTCACCGAGGCGGAATGTGCCCAAGCGTCTGCGAGGACTTACCCGGACCTGCACGGTCATCTCCTTTTCAAGGACCCCCATGCGACAGGCAGTCGATCGAGAGGCTGGATGCCTGTAGGAACGCCGGTGCGCCGATGTAGCATTCGCCACCCATAAACCCATACGGTTCGCGTGAGTGAGTCGAAAACGGCCCTGAACGGGGCTTCCCATCGGGGGATTCCTGCGCTCGTTGGAGCCTGATACTCGATATTCCAGGTAGTTCCCCCGTCATTGGAGTGACGGATATCTGGCCGCCAATGCAACTGGCCTGCATCGTCAGTGGTAGCGTCTGCTCCGGATGACCAACCTTCGTCAGCATTCAGGAAAAACACATACGACACGCTACTATCGTAATACCGCACCCACGTATCCCCGCCGTTCCTCGTGGTCGCGACACTGCGACCCCAGCTCCAGCCATCCATTGGCGTCGTGAACAGAACGTGAGTGCCAAACACGTCCAGTGTCTCGTGCCTCCCTGGAAAGGAGAGCGCTTCCCAACTGCTTCCGCCGTCGGTCGTTCTGAACAGGTAGAGGTTCTGTGCGCCGCCAGCAGGAGCCCATCCGTATCGGTCTCCGACAAACGCGATGTCGAAGATAGGCATCGGGAGAATGGAAAAAGTTGGGTCGGAGCGGTCGCCTGGATAGGAGTCACCGAAGATGAACGCTTTCCAGGTCGCGCCTCCGTCGCGCGTCACGAAGAGTATGTAACCGCGATAAGCCGTCCATGTCCTACAATCGGAGCAGGCGACCACACCAGCGGCAACGCCGAAGTCACGGGTGATGAAGCGCAAGACGGTGAGATTCCTCCGGTTCGCTTCTTTGGCTCTTGCGACATCGCCGAAGTATACGGTACCAGCCATATCGCCTTCGCGAAGCCTCCACGTCTGCCCGCCGTCGTTCGTCTGGTAGAAGCGCACCGGCGACGCCAGCGTTTTATCTTCATCGTGGTTGCCTCTACCAAAGGCGTCGATGAAGTACGGGTAACGGTCGGCGACTGCGTAACCCTCGAGCGCGTTGACGAACTGTGCTCTCTCGAGAAGCCGGTAATCGTCCTCTCCTGTTGTTTCAGTCGTCCAAGTCATGCCGCCGTCGCTAGTTCGCAGGCGATAGAGCCCCCGCGACGTGTCGTGCGCAGACGCCCAGCCTTCCTGCGGCGTCACGAAGTGGAGGTTGGTGACGGCGCACAGATCGCATCCTTCGATTCGTGAGGGCACCCAGACCGCCTCTTGCGCCGATGCGGTTGCGCAAGCTGCGAGCGTCAGAGCAAGGCAGCCCTGCCGCAACCAGCGAAGGCACGAGTTCATGAAGCACCTCGGGATCCGTCGGGCGGCTGCTCGGGCGTGCTGGGGGAGCCGTTCCGGACGCCGTTGACGGCGTACACGCCGACGTGGCGAGAGCCGTATCTGCATGATCGCCCCCTCTCACTTCCGCTTTAGCTTCCCCCACATATCCGGCAGCTTTGCGTGTGCCTCAACACTCGATACCAGACCAATACGTCTGAGTGGAATGTACCCGATCGCCCATATGGTCCGAGTCTGCGGTTGGAACAACAATCGCATGGCGGCGCCGGGTACTCGGGAGGATTCCATCTGCCACGAAGCGCCTCTATCCGCACTATGGAAGATACCTAGAACCCATGCTCGGTTGTCCGTGTCGCGTGTCTGTGCGATTGACCATCCTTCGGTCTCTGGCCCAAAAAGCACATCCATGACGGCGAACTGGGTCGACGTCTGCCAAGTCTGACCACCATCAGCTGTATACACGGAACCTGCTATCATGATACCCCAACCCCACCCTATTGACGGAGTAGCGAATTCAACATATTCGAGAGACTCTCCTGAGGTCTCGCGTCTGAACTTGAGCGCATTCCAAGTGTCTCCGCCGTCGCGCGTGACGAATAAATGTCCATCCCCTGCACGGCAACTGGGTGCCGGTATCCATCCGTGTATGTTGTCCACGAACTCGATATCCCTGATGTCATCCGGACGCTCGAACTTGATACAAGGACCCCAGTCCGAGTCGCCGAACAGAAACGCGTTCCAGCTGTTTCCTTGATCGCGAGAGACCAGGATGATGCGACCGCGATAGTAGGCAAACATCGTGCCAATCTGCCTACCGAGTTCTCCCGCCATCACAAGGACTTGGTTACCTACTGTGCGGAGATTCGGTACGAATCTCCGATCTGCCTGCTTGGCGTGACCTTCATCGCCGAGGTAGGTCGTATTGAGGATGCGCCCTGCCCTCGACACCCACGTTCTGCCGCCATCGCTGGTGTGGTAGAACCGCACCGGAGCGAAGACGCCGTGCGTTCCCTCGTCGATCTGAGAGTCGTCGTAGTCCGCCGGCGCCCATCCCTCGTGCGCACTGGTGAATTGCGCCCGTTGGAGAACGACATAGTCCTCCTTGAGGATCGGTTCTGTTGTCCATGTATCGCCTCCGTCGCTAGTTCGCAGGCGATAGAACCCCCGCGACGTGTCGCGCGCAGATGCCCATCCTTCTTGCGGTGTGACGAAGTGGAGGTTGGTAACGGTGCACGTGTCGCATCCTTCGATTCGCAAGGGCACCCAGACCGCCTCTTGCGCCGATGCCGTTGCGCAAGCTGCGAGCGTCAGAGCAAGGCAGCCCTGCCGCAACCAGCGAAGGCACGAGTTCACGAAGCACCTCGGGATCCGTCGGGCGGCTGAGAAGGCGTCTCTCGTCTCTGCAAGCGAAACGCCGCTACGACAAAACCACGGGCCTGTCTTGCAGACGGTGTCGTTGTATCGAACGCGGAACTTCAGCTCGTCGTTCGCCTTGTCGACCCATCTGGTACTACCGCCTATCCCAAGGGTCGACAGTCCATGACTAACCTATCGTCGGAAGAGCACTCGTGCCCGGTGCGACGATCACGTGAAGCAATGTGATTCGCGCGACGGAGTTGGCCTGACTATGATTCGTGATTCTCAGCTTGTTTGCTGCAACGCTCAACAGATTGTCAGGGTCCGATACCTTCACGATCCTCATGACCTCCGCTATGGCCGGGTAGTTCCATAGCGCCATCGCCTGACCCAGCGTGTCCCATCCGGCATCAAAGGAAACGCTCACCAGTCCGGATGTGCGCCGGCTCAGTGTGATGTCCTTCGACTGCCCGGTTTCGAGAACGCTGTCAAGGTGGCAGATGCCATACCAGGCTCACTGGGTATATCATCGGTATACAGGAGGGCGCCGTCCTTGGCTCGAAGGTAGCTCGAAAGTGGCTTGCCCGGATCGATGATGCCGGCTCCTAGCGTGTTCTCTATCGCGATGATCTGGTCATCACGAGCGGTCATATAGGCTGCATTGACCGTGGTCACGTTGTCCTCATTCGAGGCAGGATTTCAGATGTTGGTTGGGAACACGCCCGGCGTTGGCACAGCTCCTGATGTCAGAGATGTCGTCGTGACGCGATCGGGAGTCGCCGCGGACGAAAGGCCCCTCCCTTTCGGGCAAGGCGACGAGTTTCGTCCGGTTAGTTGGCGCCTCTTCGGACGCATCTTCTCCTTGTTCCACGCGTACTACAGTTGCTGTACGGATTTTTCCGTACCCCCCTTATACTGTCAAGGAAAACATGCGTGAACGCGCGGCTCGGTTGCGCCGATGTCGAGGATACTCGCGGCTCAGAATCTCCTCGATGATCTCCCACACGTCGTCGGGAACCGCCCAGATCGTCGGTTCCGGCTTGGGTTCCGGCTTGGCATCGTCGGTCGTTTGCACGCGATAGACGCCTGAATCGACGAACTCACAGGAGACTATCGGATAACTGCATTCGTCGATTGAGATAGACTCTTAGCGGAGCAGGTCAGGTTTCCCGAGCTGGAGACTTTCCAGGAGAACACCCTCCTGTTCTGGATCAACTTCCCCGCCGCCGCGAGCGGCGGATGGGACCAGATCCTCGCCAAGACAGCGCCCGGCAGCGACCGGTCCCCCGGACTGTGGGTCGAGACGGGCGGACTCGGCATCCACTACCGATACAACCCTGGGAACCTCGGCTTCTGGGGTCTGGGCCCTGACGGCGACAAGACCCAGTTTCCTCAGAAACAGTGGTTCCACGTCGCCGGTGTAACCAAAGACGGAACGCTGACGGGCTACGTGAACGGAGCCAAGAAAGGCGATACGCCGGTTCCGCCGAAGTTTGCGCAGGGCAACGGCGGTCTGTACGTGGGGAAGTCCCCAGCGTACCCGGGGCCCGCTGCCAACTTCTACATCGACGATTTGACCCTCTACACGAGAGCGCTGTCGGCAGACGAGATCGCCGCGATCAAGGACGGCGGACTGTTGCCCGTCGAGCCCGCAGGCAAGCTGGCGACGACTTGGGCGCGGTTCCGGCACTAGGCGGGGCCCAGGACCCGATGGACGCTCAGAGCATCCGACTGAACGCGCCGGGCTCCAGCTTCCAGACGGGAACGCCGCAGAACCGGTCTCCTTCGGGGCAGAACGGTCGCTGAGGCGTGTTGGCTCGGAACCAACACGGAGCGTGCAGGAACGCCCCGACAGTCGGGTAGCGCGCGCGAACCGCCAGAACCTCATCCACGGAGGCGTGGAAGATCTCCTCCTGCGCCGTGTAGCACAACCGCGTCCGCCACTTGTGATGCCAGTCCATCAGCGACCCGGACTCCACGAACCGTATCGCCGCCGCGTTCGGCAGCAAGTACAGCGCCATCTCAGGCGATACGCCGAGCTCCAGCAGGCGGTTGATCGCCTCGTAGGCGCGGTCGTTGATGCGGTCGAAGAGCTCCCACGCGTCGGGGTTGGCGCGGATGACCTTTGGCACGATGGTGTCGGGCGTGCCCGTATACTGGCGGCTCAGGATGGGACGCGCTCCCGGAACCATGCGATGGCGTTGATCCTGCGAGTCCGCCGTGTGGCTCAGCTTCTTGGCGAACGTGAACGAGAGGTGCTCCATGGCGCGCGACAGCTTGACATGGCTGTGCACGCCAAGCGTCTCCGCCAGGTATGGGTTCCTCGACGGACTCAGCAGGAGCTCGATGGCTTCGCGATCGGTCAGTCGGTCACGTGGCACGCCGAGGATGCCGCGCACCGCCCCTGCGAGAGTCGCTTCGCCGTCCGTCGATGCGGACAGCAACGCAGAGGTTCCCCCAGCCAAACGCTCGTCGAACTCGGCGGCAAACGCGCGGGATGCGTCCGCGACGGACGGTTCCGCTTGCTGGACCATGAAGGCGTGTTCCGGCGTCTCTTCGATGGGAATCGGGTCCGGTATCTCGCGCCTAAACAGCGGGTCCCACTCCTGCGCCGCGTCGAGCATCTTCCGCACGAGCATGCGTTGTTCGGTTGGCGTGTCGTAGGAGTCCATGGTCCGCGCGTAGCGGAGGAGCGTAAGCGCGCTGACCGTGTGATACAGGTACGTGAACGTCGCGACGGGCAGCACGTACCGAGCGACTTCGTACGCCTTCCTCAGAAGCAGCTTCTCCCAGCGTTCGGGCTGGCGGGTCCTCGCCGGAAAGAGCTCATGGAACTCGTCGCGGATGGTCGGGAGCATCCGCTGGATGAGCTCCTGGTAGCCCGACATCTGCGCGTCGACCGCAGACCGGTAGATGGTGAGAGCCGGTTCCGGCAGGTCTGGAACCAGCACGCTCTCCGGATTCACCTCGACGTACCGCTGGCTGACCTGTTCCGAGTTGTAGAACGGGTGGCTGTGCAGGAACGACCACGTCACAGCGCGGGATACGCGATCCAGGGCGAACACGAACGTGGCGTGCTGCCGCGTCGTCAGATGACCCGCTTGGAGGGTGCTTGCCGCGATGCGGTCGCGCAGTTCCCGCGACTTCTTCGTGCGCGACACGTCGTCCGGCAGGACGATGCCGTTAGACGAGTAGCAGGTCCGAGCGGCGGCGACGCCCGTCTCGTAGGGTCGGTCAACGGCGGCGACAAGCTGGACGATCGGCTCACCGGATAGGAAGCCCATGCGCATTGCCCTTGGCGTGGTGGGCGTGTCTACGACAGGAGGGGCGGACGCCACGCTCGCCGGGGAATACGTGAGGGGCGCGGGTGAGGTTGCGCTTGGGCGGAGCCCTCCCCGGCACATGCGCCGGGGAGGGCTGAGCTCTTACCGGACGCCCATCAGGTGGCGGAGGATGTAGCCCTCCAGTCCTTCGTAATCCCGAGCGTCCCGATACTGCTGCTCGACGGTCTTGTCGAGCGTTCGGACCTTGGCGAGCAGGTGGTCGAACATCTGGCGGCTGTTCGTCAGGTGCTGCCGCGCCAGCTCGCGTGGCTGCGTCCGCATCGCCTTGACGTCCAGACCGACGAACTCGCCGTTCTTGCCGTACCCGTATTCGTCAAGCACTCGGACCTGGTTGAACGCGCCGCGCAGGTTCGCGGAACCGAAGCTCTTGTCCTCGTCGAACTTGAGCCCGTTCTGATCGTTCAGATGCACGCTCCACAGCTTGCCGTGCGCCAGCGCGTACGCCATCTCGTCCGACGGGTCGAGCCCCGCCAGCAGAGCGTGCGCAGACTCGATGAGACCGCCGACCCGCGACGGATCGCTCGTGAGGTAAGACAACGCGATGGCGTGACCGATGGTCGGGATGTACGCCTGATCCATCGGCTCGTTGGGTTTCGGTTCCACCAGCAGGCGCACTTCGGCGTCGTGGTCCAGCATCGCGTTGAGCGCGTCGACGAGATGCGCGACCGCCTGACGAGCGTTCTTCGCCTCTCGGATGTACGTGCCCTCGCGCGCCAGCCAGAGGACGACATCGCGCGTCCCAAGCTCGCGCGCGATATCGATCGTGCGCTTGGTACGGTCGATCGCGTACGCACGGTGCTCGGCGTTGTTCGACGTGTACGCGCCGTCGATAGTCTGTTCGGTGAACCAGAGCCGGGGGGCAACGAACTCCGCGACGAGCCCTTCGTCGCCCAGCCGCTGATTGAGAACGCGGCATGCTGACCGGATCTGACGCGGCGACTTCTTGTCGACGTCGGGAACCGCGTCGTCGTCGTGGAACTGCACACCGTCGAACCCAAGCGACTTGTAGAGCGGGAGCTTCTCGTCGAACGCGTACGGAGCGCGCACGGCGGGCCCGAACGGGTCCTCACCCTCGTGGATGTTCCAGGGCCCGAACGAGAAGCGATACTGCGTGTCCGGCATCTGTCTGCCTCCGCGATGTCTGGTCGATGTCGCTCGCCGCTGGGGTCGGGCATCCTGACGAAGTCCCGATGTCGTCGAGTGTATCAGACCGTCGCGAGGCGCGGCAACACGACGCCGCAACCGCCGGGCACAGGGATGCTCTGTCAGTGGACGATGGATTCGGGAGTCGTCTGTCGATGGGAACTGCGGATCGCTCGACTAGGCGGAGTCGCCCTCGGAATCGACGCGCGGGGCGCGCGCCAGGAGTCCCTGCTTGTCGAGGGTACGAATCACGCGAGCTGCGACGCGACGGCGGCGGTACTGCCCGGTCTCCGGGTCGTAGACGCGCACGGGCTGCAGGTTCGGCAACTGACGCCTCTTCGTCCGGTTGTTCGCATGCGAGACGTTGTTGATGACCTTGGGTCCCTTGCCGGACATGTAGCAGCGTCGCGCCATCGCACAGGCTCCTCGTCGCACGACCGTATCGCGCCAGTCTCGCGCAGAATCATCCCTTGACTCACCAATTGTGCCGGGCGTCGGGAGCCAAGTCAAGCGGATCCGCCTGACCTCATTTCCTAAGTTCAGGACTTTCGCTCCCTTGGTCTTTGGATGGGATTCTGCCATCCTATGAGGCATGGACAGACTCAATCCGATTCTCTACACGCAGGTTCTTCTGGCATCGTTCGGCAACGTCACGGCGACGTATCTCGCAGGGATCCTCGCATGCAGCCATGATGTCGTGAGCGACTTTCTGCGCAGCCATCCTCTCAAACCCCGCGCTCTCTGGAATCGGGTGAAGAAACTCATCCCGCTGGAGAGACGACGACGCGGAGTGATGGTTCTGGACGACACGGTGCTCGACAAGGGCTACTCCGAGAAGATCGAGTCCGCGACGCGCCAATGGAGCGGCAACGCGCACAAAGTCATCACCGGCATGGGTGTGGTTCACTGGCTTCATGACGATCCGGTCGAGGGCGACTACTTGCCCATCGACTTCCGCATCTGGGACGTCGCGCGGGACGCCAAGAGCAAGCACGACCACGCCCGCGAGATGTTCAGAAGGCGATGGAACGCGACTTCGCCCCGATTGGGTTCTGTTCGACGCTTGGTATGCATCCGTTGGTCTGCTCAAGCTGATCCATCGGGAAGACCTGCGCTTCTTCTGTCGGATCAAATCCAACCGCCAAGTCTCCGTCCCCGGACAACCGGGCGTCTATCAACGAGTGGACACTCTCGAATGGACGGGGGAAACGGTGACGACCGGGCAACAGCTCTGGCTGAAGGCGTTCGGTTG
>VGLH01000090.1 GCA_016866785.1 Candidatus Poribacteria bacterium | reverse complement strand
AATCGGTCCCCAGAGGCACACATCCGTTGGGCGCGGATGTTCTGAGTCGTCGAGCTCCAGAGCCGTCAGCGCCGCCGTTTTGCCGGGCGATTCGCGCGTATGCTAGTATTAGCTGGTCATTACGCCCGATCGCGCGTCACTGCGCGCTCCGTTCGACGCTCCCGGAGGCAGAACCGATGTCTGGACATTCCAAATGGGCGACGATCAAGCGGAAGAAGGGCGCCAACGACGCCAAGCGCGGCGCGTTGTTCACGCGACTCATTCGCGAGATCACGATCGCTGCGCGCAGTGGTGGCGACCCGGCGTCAAACCCGCGACTGCGGACGGGCATCAACAACGCACGCGCCCAGAACATGCCCAACGACACGATCGAGAAGGCGATTCTCCGTGGGACGGGCGAGCTCCCGGGCGTGGTCTACGAGGAAATCGTCTACGAGGGTTATGGACCGGGCGGCGTCGCGCTCTTCATCGAAGTGACGACCGACAACCGGAACCGGTCTGCATCCGACGTGCGCCATCTCTTGGCCAAGCACGGAGGAAACCTGGGCGAGCCGAACTCCTGCGCGTGGCTTTTCGAGCGCAAGGGGATCATCATCGTCTCGTCCGAGGGCGTTGACGAAGAAGAGCTCATGCTCACGTCGCTGGACGCAGGAGCCGAGGATGTCGAGGACCAAGACGGTTCCTACGAGATCGTGGTTCCCTCGGAGGCGTTCGAGGCAGTCCGAAGCGCGGTCGATGCTGCCGGATACGAGATCGAATCGGCGTCGCTGCAGATGGTTCCTCAGACGACCGTCCGCGTGGAGGGCAAGGACGCCGAACGACTCCTGAAGCTGATGGATGCTCTCGACGAGAACGATGACGTGCAGAACGTCTACTCGAACTTCGATATCGATGCAGACCTGATGGAGAGCATCGAAGCCGCATGACGGGGGGGGCCGCGCGTGCTGACGGTCGGCTTCGACCCCGGGACGGCGACGCTCGGCTATGGCTTCGTGAGGTTGGATGACGGCGGCGTCCTGCGGCATGTCGCGCACGGCGCGATCACGACGCCCCCCGAGGCTGCCCCGGAACAGCGGCTGGCAATGCTCTACGACGCGCTGTCATCGCTCCTGCGGGAACACCATCCCGACGCGGCAGCCATCGAAGACCTCTTCATCAAGAACAATGTGACGACGGGCATCGCGGTTGCCCAAGCCCGGGGCGTGACGCTCCTGGCATGCGCCCACGCAGGCGTGCCCGTCGAGAGTTATGCGCCAGCGCAAGTGAAGCGAAGCATCGTCGGCGCTGGACGAGCGACCAAGCAGCAGGTGCAGTACATGGTCCAGACGTTGCTGGGGCTGCGCCAGCCACCCAGACCGGACGACGCGGCTGACGGGCTGGCGAACGCGATCTGTCACCTGTTCGCCGCGCCGGTGGCGAGTCGCATCAGCCGCGTGGTTCGCCTTTGATCACCGTTCAGCTTCGACCCAGATGGCATAGTGCATGATCGCGTACCTGAACGGCATCGTCGAGGAATGGGGCGAGGACTCCGTCATCCTGGATGTCGGTGGCGTCGGGTACGAAGTCCACATGCCGACTCGGACCATCAGTGTCTTGGCGCGTGACCGAGCGGCACTCCGCGTTTACACGCACGAGCATCTGCGCGAGGATGAACACGCGCTCTACGGCTTCGCCTCGCGCCACGATCGCGACGCGTTCCGCATGGTCCTCGCGGTGAACGGCGTGGGCCCGCGGACAGCGCTGAACGTGCTGTCGACGATGTCGTCCGAGCAGTTCGCTCAGGCGGTTCAGGAAGGCGACGTGTCCGCGCTGGCGCGAGTTCCCGGGATCGGTCGCAAGACAGCCCAGAAGATATTGCTGGAGCTGCAGTCCAGGCTGGGTGCGATCCGCGCGTTCGTGATCGGCAGGGCTCCGTCGACCGATGCGGCTCGCGAGGCGGTGGATGCCCTGGTGAGCCTCGACGCGCACGAGGACGCGGCGCACGAAGCTGTCGGCGCGGCGCTGAAAGAGTTGGGTCCGGCTGCGTCGGTTCAGGACCTGATCCGCAACGCGCTCCGACGAGTCGGGAAGTAGAGCCCGCCGATGACGGACCGCCTGGTGAACGGCGACCAGCTCGCCGAGGACAACGGTCAGGACTACACGTTCCGACCTCGGCGACTCAACGAGATCATCGGTCAGGAGGGGGTTCGCGATCAGCTCGCCGTGTTCATCGGCGCGGCGCGCGAGCGCGGGGAGCCCCTCGACCATGTGCTCCTCTCAGGTCCGCGCGGGCTGGGCAAGACGACCTTCGCCCACGTCATCGCGCATGAGCTCGGGTCGAACATCCGCACCACCGTGGGGCCCGTGCTCGAGCGTCTCGAGCTTTCGCAGCTTCTGACGACGATGGAAAAGGGCGATGTCCTCTTCATCGACGAGGTGCACCGGGTCAACATTCGAGCCCAGGAAATCCTCTATCCGGCGATGGAGGACTTCGCGCTGGACATCGTCCTCGGTCAGGGAGGTCCCGGTGCGCGTCCGGTGCGCCTTCCGCTGCCGCGCTTCACGCTGATCGGCGCGACGACGAAGGAGGGGCTCCTGTCGGGCCCGCTGCGCGACCGATTCGGCGTTCGGCTGCGGCTGGACTACTACGCAGAGGAGAGCCTGCGACAGATCATCGCGCGGGACGCGCGATTGATGAGCGTGACACTGGCTCCGGGGGGCGCTGAAGAGATCGCGGGTCGCTCTCGCGGAACGCCGCGAGTCGCCAAGCGACTGCTGCGCCGTATCCGCGACTACGCGATGGTTCACGGCGACGGGACCATCACTCAAGAGATCGCTCGCGACACACTCGAAACGCTGGGCGTCGACGAACTGGGTTTGGACGAGATGGATCGGCGGATCCTCCAGTGCATCGTCGCGCGCGACGGCATCGCCAGCTTGAACACGATCGCGTCCGCCGTCAGTGAGGACGAACGGACCGTCGAAGATACGTACGAACCGTTCCTGATCCAGATCGGCTTTCTGAGCCGGACCTCGCGCGGCCGCTCGCTGACGCGCCGCGCGTACGATTACCTCGGCGTAGCGCCGTCCGCCGAACAGGACCTGCTATTCTGACCGGTCAGACCAGCGCCCTGCCTGGCACGCAGCTCTCCGACTACGATTACGAGTTGCCGGCGGACCTTATCGCCCAGCGACCTGCCGAACGACGCGACGCCTCGCGTCTGATGGTGATCGACCGAACGACGGGAGAGATCCGGCATGCGCGCTTCCGCGACGTCGGGTCTGAGCTCAGAGCGGACGACGTGCTCGTG
This sequence comes from Candidatus Poribacteria bacterium, assembly GCA_016866785.1. Classification (NCBI taxonomy): domain Bacteria; phylum Candidatus Poribacteria; species Candidatus Poribacteria bacterium. The sequence continues at coordinate 13,327 of VGLH01000090.1, read as the reverse complement.
CTGAACAACACGCGCGTCATCCCCGCTCGTCTCGTCGGAACCAAGGAAGGTACCGGCGCACGCATCGAGGTATTCCTGCTGCATCCCGTCGCGGATGGGGCGTGGGAAGCCCTGGTGCGTCCAGGCAAGCGCGTTCAGAAGAACACGCGCGTCGACTTCGATGGCGTTCTCCACGCGCGAGTCATCGGGCGAACGGCAAGCGGAACCTTTCGCGTTAGCTTCGATGAATCGGTGGACTTCCGAACCCGGCTGGAGCAGGTCGGTCGAGTGCCGTTGCCGCCCTACATCCGCCGCGAGGCAGATGACGACGACCGGGTTCGGTATCAGAACGTCTACGCGACGCATGACGGAGCCGTCGCGGCTCCTACAGCCGGACTGCACTTCACCGAGGACCTGCTGGACGCCCTGCGCTCCCAGGGTGTGACGACCGTCGAGGCGACGCTCCACGTCGGCATGGGAACGTTCCAGCCGCTAAAGGACGACGCGCTGGACGGGAACCGACTCCACGCCGAGTTCGCAGAGCTGACGGCGGGGGCAGCCAAGGAGCTCGCGCAGGCTCGGGAAGCCGGAAGAAGGATCGTCGCCGTCGGCACGACCAGCGTGCGCACACTGGAGTCCGCTGCCAGTGGCGGCGCGATCGAGCCGTTCCGGGGGCTCACGGAGCTCTTCATCCGTCCTGGCTACAGCTTCCGAGCCGTCGACGCCCTCATCACGAACTTCCATCTGCCCAAGTCGTCGCTTCTGATGCTTGTCGCGGCGTTCGCGGGCTATGATCTGATGCGGGAAGCGTACCGCGTCGCCGTCGAGGAGCGGTACCGCTTCTACAGCTACGGCGACGCGATGATCATCGTATAGAAAGGAACGGGTTCTGTGGACCCAAGCCTCTGGACCAACCTGCTACCGTTCGTTCTGATCTTCGGTCTGTTCTTCCTGCTCATCGTGAGGCCTCAACAGCAGCGCGAGAAGAAGCACAAGGCGATGCTCGAAGCCCTTAAAAAGGGTGATGTCATCGTGACGACCGGCGGCCTCCATGGCCGAATCGAAGGCACGAGCGATGACGACAAGGTGCTGCAGGTCCGCATCGCCGAGGGCGTCAAGGTCGATATCTCGCGCACGGCGGTGTCGTTCGTCAAGAAGGGCAACGAGCTTGTCGAAGGGTGATCAACGGAAGCACGTGCTCCTGATCGGCGACTCGATCCGGATGGGCTATGAACCGCTGGTCCGGTCGCGGATGCAGGGCGTCGCGGACGTTACCGGCATCCCGGAGAATGGGGGCGACAGCCGAAACGTGCTGACGCGTCTCGCGGCATGGTTTGGAGCGTTTCCTGGCGTCGATTTCACCGTCGTTGCGTTCAACTGCGGACTGCACGACATCAAGCGGGCATTCGGCTCCGAGACTCGCCAGGTGTCGCTCACCGAGTACGCCGGAAACCTGCCGCGGATCGTCTCCGAGCTTCGCTGCCGAACCGACGCGCGCTTGGTTTGGGCGACCACAACGCCCGTGCTCACCGACCGGCATCGGGCGACCAAGGGTTTCGACCGGTTCCAAGACGACGTGGTCGCGTACAACGCCGTCGCCGAATCCGCGATGCACGACGCGGGAGTCGAGGTTCTCGATCTGCACGAGGTCATCTGCATCGGCGGGGTGGAACGGCTGGTCGGGGATGACGGCGTGCACATGGCCGATGCCGGCAACGACGCGCTGGCGTCTGCCGTCGTCGAGCGACTCGCCGCGCTCGTCTGAGCTCTTCCGGCTAGGGCGCGTCCGCTCTTCGGAGCGCGCGCGCTCCCAGGCTGAGGCAAGCCGTCCCCGCCAGCGCCATCGCGACGGCAGCCGCGGCCGCCCATCCTGCTTCGAGCCCGAGCGCTGGCGGCATCGTCGTGGTTGTTGCCGCCACCGAGAAGTACGCGTAGAGACTGGCAACGGCTGGGAGCCCTGCCGCCTTCAGAGGCTTCGATGCGTCGAAGCGGGGCCAGGCGGCTCCGAATCCCACACCGGCGCTGGCGAACCCCCAGGCCAGGAGAACGGCAGCCGCCAACTCCAGCGGGTTCGCCGACCCGTGCCGCCAGATTGCCACGAGCGCCAGGTTGATGGCAGCCAGCAAACTTGTGATCGCAAGAGCCTTGGCGATCAAGAGCTGGCGCGTCGAAGCCAGGTGCGTCCAGAACGTCCTAAGCGCCAAGCCCTCTCTGCCGACGCTGGTGACCGCGAGCGTCAGTCCGATGACGATGCCCGCGGCGCACATCGAGAGCGGCAGACGAACCCGATCGGCGAGATCCCCGGACAGCGCGCGCATCGACACAACGACCAGGACCAGTGGACCCGCGGTCGCCGTCAGCAAGTTCGCGTCGCGCCAAAGCGTTGTCCACTCCTTGGTCATCAGCGCGAACCAGGGCGGTCGAGTCCGTGTCCGCGCCGATCCTCGAACGCGCTTGTGCGGGCTGTCGGGCTCCTCCCAGGTTCCGAGCAACCGTGTGCCGACCCACGCTCCAGCCGCCGCCGGCACGACCGACTGCACGCCGACAAAGGCGAGCTCGCGCAGCGAACTCGCGCTCACAAACCACCTCGACGCCCAAGTCGTCGGCAGCATGGAGTAGACCGGGCTGCTCATCCCGAACCAGCCGCCGGCATCCCAGCCGCTGCGGTGAGACAGAAGCACCGCGAACAGCCCGACGGCGGCTCCCGTTGACGTGGCTCGGACTACCGGTGCGACGCTTGGGCTCGGAGCGAGCCGTGACAACAGGAGCGCCGCGACGATACCCCACAACGCCGCGAGCAGGACGGACGCCCCGACGCCGCACGCGTATCCGACGATGGCTCCTGGGCCGGGCTTCGCCGCGAGCACCGGCGCCACGAGCATCGGAGCCGCGATGGCAACCACGGGCGCCAGATCGATCACCGACGACGACAGCACAGCGGCGAAGCAGCCGACCCGCGTCACGGGAAGGCTCAGCAATAGCCGCGCTTCGGCTCCGGTCGACCATTGCAGGGCGTGCGACATGGCGTAGACGGTCATCAGCAGAAAGACGGGTGCCAGCATCTGCATCAGCGCCGTCTCGACGACCGCCGCTCGACGAAGCGCGTCACTCAGCACGACCGTGTACTGGTATGCGTACACGAGGAAGGCAGCCGCGAGGGCGGCATACCCGACCAATGCGCCACGAGACTGCGTCTGCAGGGCGTTCCGCGCCGTGCGCCAGCGGGCCCAAACCACACCGGCGACGGCACGACCAGCACCGGTGCGCGTCGTCGTCATCGAGTCGCCCAGAGGTCGGGGAACCGAGGCGGCGTCCCCGCGCCGGTCAATCGCAGGTAGATGTCTTCGAGAGGCTGGTTGTCGTGGGACGCGCGGAGCTCCGACACGGCTCCTTCGGCGACCAGATTGCCATGCGCGATGACACCGATGCGGTCGGCGATGCGCTCCGCGACGTCCAGCAAGTGCGTCGTCATCAGGATGGCAACGCCTTCGCCGCAAAGGTGGCGAAGCAGATCACGAACCAGCCGCATGCCCGGCGGATCGAGACCGCCGGTCGGTTCGTCGAGCAGCAGCGCTCGAGGTCGGTGAAGCAGCGCAGCCGCCAGCGCGAGCTTGCGCCGCATGCCGAGGGAGTAGGAATCCACCGTGCGGTCAGCGACGGCGGCAAGGTCGAAGAGCTCGAGGGTTCGCTCCATCGTACCGTGTGCAGCGAGGCGACGCAGATCGGCGACCAGTCTCAGGTGTTCACGTCCGGTCAGCCTCGGGTAGAACGCAGGCTCGTCGGGCACGTAGCCGATCTGCGACTTGACCGCCGTGGCGTCCGAGACCACGTCGTGCCCAAGGACGCTCGCGGTGCCGGACGTCGGTATCGAGAGCCCGGCGAGGATGCGCAGAACCGTCGTCTTGCCGGCTCCGTTGGGACCCAGCAGAGCGTAGAGGGAGCCCGGCTCGACCCGCAGAGACACGCCGTCGAGGGCGGTCGTCTCGCCGTAGCGCTTCACGACGTTGTCGAGGACGATCATTGAGTGGGAGCCGGTGCGTCGGCGAGGTCCGCCCGGGCGAGGACGCGGTATCCATCCGGGGTTGCCATCGCATCCACCTCAAGGCGCGATACGGACGACAGCAGCGGCACGTACTTGGCGACGGCGGCAGCGGCTCGCTGCCGAGTCGGATCGTCTGACTGCGATGCTCCGAGCGCAAGAAGCTGGGAGATCTTGGCGGCGTCGGTGGCGAGCGACGACGGCGCGGCGCGCAGGTAGAAGAGGTCTGCCGTTGCGGGTCCGTCGACGACGGTTTCGGCGAACGTGCGGGCGGCGGGTCCGCCCAGTCTCTCGGCGTACCTCGGATTCGTGGTAACGATGGCGTAGTCGTCTTTGGAGCCCACGCCCGCGAAGTAGCGCTGGTCTGGGCCCAGTCGGACCTCGGCGGTGTCCGCGTCTCCGGCGTTCGATCCTCCTGCCCTCACGGCGACGGGCGTCCCATCGACCGTGATCCGCACCGCGCCGGTCCGTAGCTGGCGTCGGTATCGCGATCCGTCGTCAACGCGGTAGATCACCGCCATATCGGGCAGTAGGTCGGCCGAATCGCCGCCGACAGAGAACGCGACGGGCATGGAATCGCGGACGTCGGTTCCTTCGGGCTTCGCGCCTCGTACGCTCCACTCGACGCCAAGGAGGCTGCGCAAGTTCGCCTCGATCCATGACCTGGGCGCTGCGGTGTGCCATGCGACCAGGCGCGCGTCGGACGGGGATTGGAGAGCCATCGTGCGGGCATCGAGCAGCGCCGCCGTCGCGGGGACGATCGGGCTGGTGTGCGCCCAGATGTCACATACGACCTGTCCGTTCGCGACGGAGACCTCGCCGTACCACTCGCGGTCGCCGGATCCTGGGGCTGCCACCGCCGGACGAATGTAGAACGATGCCTGACGGTCCGTAGACATTCCGCTGTACCGCGTCTTGCGGAGCGACGCCGCCTGTTCCTCCCCTTGCTTCAGGAACCCGCCGGTTCCGCCGGAGATGCCGTCCAGCGTCCGCTCAATGACCGAGCGGCTGTCGCTGATGAAGACCACGCGCCCATAGAAGGCGTAGTAGAGCGGGGGTGAAGCCGCCGTCAGCGCCGTGATCCGTGTTCCCTGGTACCGGTGCGTCTGCGGACGCATCGCCTTGCTCCAACCACCCACGAGCGAGAGCACGGCGGTCTCGACGCGCTGCAGGGCTCCGAGGCGCGATACGGCGACGAAGTGACTGCCCGACGCACCGCTGGAGGGGAACAGCGCAACGGTCGTGTCCGTGCCGACGCAGGCGGACAGGAGCCGGTTGGCAGGGGATCTCTCGCCGCCAGCGGCAAGGATGGGTAGAGACGCGAATCCGAGCTCCTGCCGAACGAAGTCGAGTAGCCGCGCCCCATGGGTTGGTTGGGGGTCCGACACGGCGCGGAGCAGGGCGCGGGCGTCCGTCAGCTCGACGACCACACGGGGCGGCTGAGGCGTGCCCACGACGAGGTCACGAGTGGGAACCGAGAGAGGTCGGAAGAGCACGAGTCCCGACCAAAGCCCGGCGATGAACAGGACGACGGCGGCGGCGAACCAGCCGGTCCGCCAGCCGCGGTTCCCGAACGTCCGAGCCCAGACCGATCTTCGTCTCGTTCGCGGAGGGCTCGAGCTCCAGTCCATCATGAGTCGAACGTCCGTCTGCCGTCCCGTTTGCGCCGACGATTCCGAGCCTAGCCGTCGAGCCCGGCGGCTTTCCAGACGCCCTTGAGCGCGTCGCCGATGGTCCGCGCGGCTTCGTCCTTGTCGGTCATCGCGTTCAGTCCCTTGTGGAACGGCTCCGGCGTGACGGGACCGTCATAGCCGATCTCGTCGAGCGCTTGGAGGAAACCGACCAGATCGATGACGCCGGTGGCTCCGGGAAGGTCGCGCACGCTGTCGATCTGATCGAGGACGTCCACCCCCTTCGGAGCGTCGTTGATGTGGACGTAGACGACCTCCTCGGCGACGAGCTGCTTGACGTCCGTGATCGTGCTCTGGCAGGTGTACCAGTGCCAGGCATCGAGCAGGAGGCCCACGTTGCCGGTTCCGATGGCGCAGCAGACGGCAAGCATGGCGTCCATCGTGTAGACGCATCCGTAGCGGGCACTCTTGCGCGACGTATGCGGTCCGATGAACTCGAGCCCGATGGAGTGCCCGTAGTCGGCGAGGATTTCAGCGATCAAACCGAATCGACGCACGAGGAAATCGAACTGCTCCTGGCGCGTCAGGTCGTTCGACCATCCTACCACCCACGTCGCCGTGCGGAAGCACCCGAGCTCCGCCGCGAACTCCGCCTGCTCGGGCAGCCGCGCCAGGCTCTCGTAGTACTCCTTGTCCGAGCCCCGCCAGTTGACTGGCAGACCCCAGGAGCCCATGCGGATTCCCGCGTTGGAGAACATCTCCTGGACGGCTTCGACGCCGTCTTTCTCGGCGATCTGGCGCGCCTCGCCCATCGGCACGTCAATGCCCTGGAAGCCGCCGATCTTCGCGTACCGAAGGCTCTGCTCGAGGTTGGCGGGGATGCCCACCGCTCCCGGGCTCAGATTTCGGAACATGCCGTGCTCCTTACTGCGTGGACTGTGTCCTGTTCTCTCGGATTCCTCAGCCGTGAGTTGGGAACGCGTCAAACGCTCAGCGGCAGTTCGACCGCCTGACCTCCCGACTGCCACGACCGTGACATAGCGAGGTCGATCTCGCGGTCGATCCGACCGTTCAGGTAGCCGTACTCCGGTTCCGTGTCTTCGCGCACCGCCGTGACGATGCTCATGATCTCCGACGCGACGCTGAGTTGACCGTCGCTCAGCTTGTAGCCGCGCAGCGGGTTCTCCCATACGACGGGCGGCGACGTGTTCGCCGTGAGGGACGCCAACACCTCCTCCCCGTCGACGACATCCGTGCGGCGCTTGACGATGATCGGATGACGGTCGTTCGCCTCGGCGTTCAGGATTGCGGGCTCATCGCCGATGCAGAGCCCTCGCTCGCCGAAGAACTTGCTCGTGTTGTACCGCCGCAGCGGCGAGCCGTACGAAAGGCTGGAGAAGTTGAACACGCCGACCGAACCGTTCTCGAATTCGATGACGCCGTGCTGCCAGTTTTCGTTCGTGTGGGTACCGCCGCGATAGTGGTGTTCCTGCACGCCGAATGAACGTGTGAAACCGAAAACACGCGCGGCTGCCACGTCCAAGCCGATGTAGCTGCGGATGAGCCCGACGCCGTGGTAGCCGTGACCTCGGAAGTCGTTGTACGCGGAAAGCACGCGACCGAATACGCCCGCTAGGATCATGGAGCGCTTGATGCGCTCGGTCGGAACCCGATAGTAGTTCTCGGCGACCTCGATCTTTGTGCCGTTGCGCTCAGCCGCCGCGATCATCTCGTCGCAGCGAGTCAGGTCGGTATCGAGCGGCGTCTCGGTCACGTAGCTGACGCCCATCTCGGATAGAGGTACGCCCACCTTGTGGTTGTTGCTTGGCGTGATGACGACGGCGCACACGTCGGGCTTCGCCTGCGCCACCATGGTCTCCAGGTCGGTGAACGCTGGAACGCCGTATTCCGCTCCGGCGCTCTCGACGCTCTCCTGCCGTTCGTCGCACACAGCGACCAACTCGACGTCGTCGGATAGCGCGCGGATGATCGGGAGATAGACGGTTCTGCCGCGGTTGCCGGTTCCGATGAGGGCGATCTTCAGGCGGTCCATCGGCTTCCTCCTGACTCGACGTCTTCGCTACCTTAGCGACACGCGCGTAAGCAGCATCACCGAGTCTAGCACAGGAGGAAGTGCCGCGTAAGGATCACCCCGGCAACCAGCGCACTTCGCCGATGCGCTCGCCACGGAGGTTGAGAATCGGGGGACAGAACTCGTCCCATAGGGCGGCGAGCTCGGGCTCGGGGAACTGGTCCGGGGCAACGGCTCGAAGGACTTGGATCGCGGTCGCAGTCCGAGCCGTCTGGTCGCCGCTCTCGATCTTGATCGCGATGCCGATGCCGCTGGCGGGCAGACCCATGCCGTACACGCCGGCAGCGCCCGACTTGACCACGACCTTCCCCGGGAACGTCTCCATCAAGCGGACATCGAGCCGGGCTTTTCCGGCAACGAGGTAGGGCTCCGCCATCATCGCGTCACGTACCGTCGCAAGAGCGCGCGCCATCGATGCCGGTGCCTTCGACGGGTCGGCGAGATGCGCGAACAGACGCGCGGTGCGGGCGAGCGACAGCGCGAAGATGGGCGCGCCGCACCCGTCGCGACTCAGCTCGAGCGACTCGACGGACGTGTCCGCCAGGACGGAGACGGCTTGCTGAATGGCCTGCTGGACCGGATGGCCGTAGTCGAGGTACGAGTCCAGCGCGTTGCCGCCAGCCTGAGCAGCCAGGAGCATCCCAGCGTGTTTGCCGGAGCAGTTCGAATGGACGGCGGAAGCCACGGCGCTCCGACGAATGAGCGCGTAGGCGGCGTCTTGCTCGATGGGCAGATGGGGCCCGCAACGCAGCGCAGACTCGGGCACTCCGGCTTTGTCGAGCATCGAGCGTACCGTGTCGACGTGAATCGGCTCCCCTGAGTGGGAACCGGCGGCGATGGCGAGCTCGCGCTGCGACAGCTCGAAGCGCTTGTCGGCTCCGCTGAGCACCACCGGCAGCGCTTGGAAGGGCTTGGCGGACGACCGCAGGTAGGTGCGAAGCTCCGGGTCCCCGAGAGCAACGACTTGCCTGCCGAGCGAGTCGACGGCGACGTACGCGCCGCGATGGATCGTCTCCGCCAGGTCGCCTCGGGTCACTGCGATCACGGGCACCGTCTGACTCGCGATCACGCGAGCGCTCCTTCGGCGTGAGAACTACGCGCGATGGGGTCGTCCGCGACGGGGCCCGCCGGTCTGCCGCGAAGCGCGTTGCGTGGAAAGGGACGCCCACACGTCGTCGATCTGGCTTCGCTGAGTTGCGCCTCGCTGGACACGTCGACGCGGAGCCGGTTCCCTGCCCTTGGACCCGGACTTGGACTCCGAGGCTGCGGCTTTGCCGGCTTCAGCCAGGATGACCGAGCGAGCTTCGTCCGGCATCTGGGTCAGGAGACGGGCGTATCGGCGATGGCGAGCCCAGACCCAGGCGAGCAAGGCGGCGGCTCCCGCACCGATATACGCGCCGGTGAGGGGCGCGAGACCGAACTCCGAACCGACCTTCGCGATCTCGATCTGCAAGACGACGCTTGCGAAGACGGCAAGCGGCAGGGCACGATGCAGGAAGAGCTCCTTCTGTGCCGGGGCTCTGAGCGAAGCCCGGAGCAGTCGGTGCACGCCGTCCACGAGCCACGCGCTGGTGAAGCCGATGAGGAGCACGGGAACCACGCTCAGGAACGCGAACCTTACGACCGGGTAGGGAGCGAACACGTACTCGTAGTAGAGCGGCTCAAGGAAGTAGCCCGCCGCCGCCCCCAGGATGGCTTCGATCAACATGCATCACACCCGCAGTTCTCGATGATAGGATGCCGACGGGCTGACCGACGGCCGACACGCACACTCGCATAAACCTACTCGCCGCGCGCGGTTCCGGTTACAGAAAGGACGACACGCCGAATGGGAGCTCGCTCCGCCATCGCAGATCGGGTCGCAGAGACGCCTCTGGTCGATACGCACGAGCACATCATCGAGGAGTCGCGGCGGTTGGCTCCGCCGACAGTCGGCGATTCGAGATACCCATGCGATGACTGGGCGTACCTGCTGATGCACTACTCCTCGAACGACCTGATCGCGGCTGGCATGCCGCCTTCGGACGTGTCGCGCTTCCTGGGCACGGAACTGGGCCCTGCTGAGAAGTGGGACTTTGTTGAACCGTACTATCGCCGGGTCAAGTATACCGGCTATCTGCAGGCGGTTCGCCTGTCCGTGCAGCAGCTCTACGGCATCGACGACCTGCGGCAGGACACGGTGCAGGATGTCACCGACCGCATGCGGACAGCCGTGGTTCCCGGTTACTACTACGGTGTGCTCCGGGACACCGCGAACATCCACTCCTGTCAGGTGAACTCGCTGGAGCACGTCTTCTGTGAGACGTCCTACCCCGACCTGCTGATGCAAGACCTGTCGTTCGTCGGCTTGAGCACGGGTCTCGACCTGAACCTCGCCAAGAGGACCGGCATCGAGCCCGCGACCCTTGCCGACTGGCATCGGGTCATCGACTGGTTCTTTGAGACGTACGGACCTCGGGCGATCGCCGTGAAGAACCAGAGCGCCTACGGACGACGACTGAACTACGAGCGCGTGTCGGATGCGGACGCGGTTCCGTTGTTCGCCCGACACGCGCGCGGCGATGCGCTCTCGCCCGCTGAAATGAAGGCGGTTCAGGACAATCTCTTCCATTACTGCGTCTCCCAGGCGACGGAGTACCGGCTGCCCGTCAAGTTGCACACGGGCTACTATGCCGGAGCCAACGGAATGCCGCTCGAGCGCGTGCGGCAGAACGCCGGCGACCTGTGTCCGGTGCTCCAGGCGCATCCGCGAGCGACCTTCGTGCTCATGCACATCGGTTACCCGTATCAGGACGAGTACATCGCTCTGGCGAAGCACTACACGAACGCCCATGTGGACATGTGCTGGGCATGGATCATCAATCCGGCTGCCAGCGTGCGTTTCGTCAAGGAGTTCTTGTCCGCCGCGCCTGCGAGCAAGCTCCTGACGTTTGGCGGCGATTACATGACCGTCGAGACGTGCGTCGGACACGCGGCAATCGCGCGACGCGGCATCGCTCAGGCGCTGGCGGAGCTCGTGGAGGAGGGCTGGCTATCGCTTACGGACGCCCTCGAAGCGGCGCAGCGGATCATGGGCGGCAACGCGTTCGAGCTCTTCGACATGGAGGCGACCGTAGCGGCGTGGAAGGCATGACGCTTCCGCCGGACTTCACGGAGCGCTTGTTCGCCGGGGGGCGCGGTCGGTCGCGGCTGCGGTCGTTGTCCGAGTGGATGTCGGAGCGCGGAGTTCCATGCCACATCGTCGGCGGGGCTGTGCGCGACGCACTCCTCGGCAGGGCGACGACGGACTTCGACGTGGTCGTGTCGCCCGAAGGGCTTGCAGCCGCGCGCGAGTGGGCTTCGCGCTGGCGAGCGCGCGTTGCCACCCTCGGCGAGGAGCACCAGACCGAGCGAGTGATGTTCGGCGACCGGCTGATCATCGACTGCGCCGCATACCGCGCCACGACACTGGAGCTCGATCTGCTGCTCAGAGACTTCACCGTGAACGCCATCGCGCTGCCGCTGGCGAGCGTGGTTCAGGGGAACCCGTCGTCGTGGATCGATCCGAGTGGCGGCGTCCTCGACATCGCCACACGCACGCTCCGATGGACGTCCGGGCGCAGCTTGGACGATGACCCGCTGCGGATGCTGCGCGCGTTCCGCCTGTCCGCAACGCACGGGTTCCGCCTGGCTCCGTCGGTTCTGGCTGCCGTCGCTGAGAACCGGTCACGCATCCGCGACTCCGCGCCTGAGCGTATCCGCGACGAGTTCTTCCGCATTCTGGGCGCGGACGCTGCGACCCCGACGCTCCGGGCGCTGGACGACTCGCGTCTGCTTGATGAGCTCGTGCCCGAGTCGACGGTGCTGCGCGGCATGGACGGAGGGCACGGCGTCGACGCGTGGGAGCACACACTCGAAGCACTGACCTGCTTCGACGATGATCCGATCCCGCCGATACTGGCGGATCGCGAGCGCGAGGCGCGCGCCTACTTGGCGCTGAATGCCGGGCAAGGCTACCGAAAGGCGGCGATCCTGCGGTACGCCCTGCTGCTCCACGCTGTCGGCAAGCCGCTGACGCGCACGGAACGAGCGGGTCGAGTCAGGTTCCCGAACCACTACGCCGTTGGCGCGCAGACGGCGTTCGATATCGGGAAGCGGCTGACGCTATGCAATCGGGGATGTCATTCGTCGGCGACGATCATCGCAGGGCTCGGCTCGTTGGCGAGGCTATCTCGCCAGCCGGAACCATCGCCCCGTGTGTTGCGCGCGTTCCTCCATCGAACCGAGGAGGACTGGTTGGGCGTGCTGCTCGTCTCGTGGGCGGAGCGTCGGGCTTTCCATGGGACCGAGGCGACAAACGGCGAGCTCGAAGGTGCGTCGCGGACGATGCGCCAGGTCGCCGATCACTACTTCCAGCGCGTTCTGCCGTTGCGCGAGCGCCGGCGTCTGATGACGGGCAGGGAACTGATGAGAACCTTCGGGTTGTCGCACGGTCGGCGCATTGGGCATCTGCTTCGCCTGGTGCAGGAGGCGCATGAGGACGGGCTCGTCTCCACGCGCGAGGATGCCATCGAGCTGGTGCGGCGTGAGCTCGGGCGCGACCCTCAACTGCCCGTCGAGCGGTAATGGCGCAGTCCGAAGCGCCACGCCTGCCCAGCGAGTATCAGGAAGACGATCCCTGCGAGTGGGGCGATGGTCTGCATGGTCGGCGTCGAGCCCAGCGGGTCCGGTTTTCCCATGATCGCGAGAGCAGGCAGATACGCGATGCACGCGAGCGGAATGACGAACGTGAAGAATCGGCGGAACCTTGCGCCGTAGATGTGCATCGGGTACTGAGAAACCTCGGTGCCGCCGTACGTGACCATGTTGACCACCTCCAACCCCTCGGTGGTCCAGAACGCGAGCGTCGCCTGAACGACGATGAGTCCGTAGAACAGCGCGACGCCACCGACGACGGCGGCTCCAGCCAGGGCGATCCGCTCCAGTTCGGGCCCCAACCCGAGCGCGTGCCACGACCACGCGAGCACGGCGACGCCCTGCGCGAATCGCCCCACGCGCATCATCTGGAACTCTCGACCGGCCACCTGGAGCGCCACGCTACGCGGTCGCAGGAGAACCCGGTCGAGGTCTCCCATGCGGATCATCCCGGCGAAGGTGTCGAACCCGCGCGAAACGGCGTCGGCGATGGCGAAGGTCGTGTTCACCAGACCATAGAGGAGCGCGGCTTCGGGAAGTCGCCACGACTTGATCGTACCGAAGCGAGCGAACAGTGCCCAGATCGCCAGGAACTCGGTCGATGCCGTGACCAGCGTGCCGAACGACAGCATCAGGAACGAAGCCCGGTACTGCATCTGCGATCGGATGGATACGGCGATCAGCCGACGGTACAGCGCGACGAGTCCCATCGGAGTCAGCCCCCCTGCACGACGACGCGGCGCAGACCACGAGCCAGCGCCCATCGCCCCGCGAGGATCAGCGCCGCGCACCAGAGGAACTGCCCCGCGATCTCTCCGACCGCCGAAGCCGCACTGATGTTGCCGCTGTAGATGCGGAACGGGACATCGACGATGCCACGGAACGGCAGCGCCTTGAGGATCGGCTGCGTCC